>CAZJQX010000189.1:0-1032 GCA_964548305.1 uncultured Lachnospiraceae bacterium | reverse complement strand
GGTCAGCATTACTCCGTCAGACAGACTGACCGCAACGAAAACTGCCGCACGAAGCGCAGCAACGGCATTGAACTCGATTATTCGAAGGCAGGTGAAGTATGAACAACTTTCTGAGCTACTACGGATTGAGCTTCAATCCGTTCGACAAACAGTACATGCAGGAACGTGATTCTTTCCAGTCGCAGGATTTTAGGGAAATGCTTTCGAGGCTCAACTACCTGAAGGATGCGCGGGGGATCGGTGTTTTCACTTCCGGTCCGGGAATGGGCAAATCCTATGCGCTTCGATGCTTCGCAAAAACACTGAATCCGAACCTGTACAGCATGCAGTACCTCTGCCTTTCAACCGTGAGCGTGGCAGAATTCTATCGTCAGCTCTGTTATGTGCTCGGCGTCGGACATAAGGGCGGCAAACCGGGCATGTTTCGTGAAATTCAGGAGCAGGTACATTATCTGTATAAGGAAAAGCGCCGGCCGCTGATTCTGGCCATCGACGAGGCGCAGTATCTGTCCACCGGAATTCTGAACGACCTGAAAATGCTGATGAACTGTGAGTACGATTCTTTGAACTGCTTTACACTGATCCTGTGCGGCGAGTCGCATCTCAACAACATTCTACGCAAGCCCATCCACGAAGCGCTCCGGCAGCGCATCACGGTGCACTACGAGTTTAATGGGCTGAAGGATGACGAGGTCTCGGCCTACATCCATCATAAGCTGTCAAAGGCCGGCGGCGCCGAAAGCATTATCAGCCCGGACGCCCTGTCGTCTCTTCACAGCATGAGCTCCTGCAATCCCCGCATCATCGATTCTCTCATGACCGATGCGCTGATCATCGGTGCCCAGCAGGAACGGCAGGCCATCGATGCGGACATTATCATGGCAGCCGTCAACAACCAGCAGCTCGGCTGACCCGGCCAACCCCAAACAGTGCCCACATACACGGAGGCAGATCCCAAGGCTCTATGCGGCCTTCGAGATCTGCCTCTTCGATTTTTGCACTTCAGCCCCTTTTCGTGATCTGACAGTGCGC
>CAZJQX010000188.1:0-1053 GCA_964548305.1 uncultured Lachnospiraceae bacterium | reverse complement strand
AATCTCCTTGTACATCCGTGTGGTCGAGGCATTCATCGCTCTTGTACCTGTTGAACACAAGCTCAAGAAGCCATCTGTCTTCGTAGCACTGATACGCTGTCTTAGGAGGAAGATCCTGGTCCGATTCAAGAACGATCACACCGAACACTTTCTGCTTAGCAGCATATTTTTCCGGAGAGAAGGTACCTTTTCTCTTTGCGTTCGCAAGATAGGAAGCCTCTTCATTGGCGGCCTTTCTGGCGTCCTTGAAAGAATACAGGAAGCGGCCGCCCTTGATTTGCTTCTTCTTGTAAACAACCTTTGCATCAATCCCTTCCAGCACTCCTTCAAAGGAGAGCATGTCGTTATCCGCTATGCGGACATCGTTGCGCCTGATCGGAGTAAGAAAGTGAAGCTCTGGACGTGCTGCCAGTTCTTCCTTGATCTTGCTGGGAGGAAAGCCTTTGTCTGCAACAATGATTCCCTTGCGGATGTCGTTGTCACGGATAAAGGAAGGATAAGAGCTTGCATCAATGCTGTTGCCCGGGAATACCTGCGCACACACCGGCTCCATCCGTTCGATATCATAAGCGTACAGGACAGAAACCTCGCAGCATCCGCGAACCCTGGCTTTCCGGGAGAATGCGGAGAGATCATTCACCTTGCTGTTGTCTTGCTTAAGCGTTCCATCTATGGCGATATGGTGGTCCGCTGCTGTTTTTTCAAGGCGCAGCTGGTAAAAGCGCTTGCGCTTGTTTCCGTCCATACCGATGCGTTGGAAAAGATCGGTAATCGAATTCTTCGACAGTGCCGCACCAGGATAATCCCTGCATACAAAAGTGCGGTTGTAATGCGTAGCCATCCGGTTTGAAGCGATGGAAGGCTTGATTACACGAAGAGTCGCAATCGACATCATGGCGTATACATCGGATGGATCATATACATCCAGGAGGTCGTGAAAGATGTCATTGGTAACAGACTTCACCAAAGCAGAAGCTCCGTAAGAGAGCATGTCCGGAGAAGCAGCTGCCTTTTTCTCATCATCGATCGGAACATATTTCCCGTCAATGATGT
>CAZJQX010000187.1:0-1056 GCA_964548305.1 uncultured Lachnospiraceae bacterium | reverse complement strand
CGGTTGTGATGAATACTGCGTCAGGTGTGATATTTGGTGAGGTAACAACAACCGGTGTCTATATTGTGGCTGCTGTCGGAATGGCAGTTTCGGCAGGGGCGTGCGGGCTTTGGATCAAACGGAAAGGAGCAGAGGGATGATCATTATGATTGTAATTGGACTGATTGCAGCAGGAACACTGGTTTCCTGCTTTATCAAAGGACAGGAGGGCGTGCAGCTTGCTGAAGGGAATCGGAATCGACAGTGTGTCAGTCAGTGATATGCAGGCATTGATTTCCAGAGTTCCTTCCGGGACGCTGGAACGGATGTTTACAAAAGTGGAAATACTTAATTCGCTTGCTCAAAAGAGCCAGGCAGAATATCTGGCCACAAGATTTGCTGTCAAAGAAGCAGTTTTTAAAGCAATCGCGCATCACACGAAAAATCAGATTTTTGATTTAAGGATTGTGGAGACTCTGAATTATGAGGATGGTTGCCCATATATCTGCCCCGGTGAAGAACTTGGGAAGGTAATGAAGGAGGCCGGAGTGAAGGATCTGCTGGTATCTATTACCACGGAAGCGGATACGGCAACAGCCATTGTGATGGCGCAGGTGTGATGCGTGGGAATTTTTACAGTTATTCAGATAAAGTACCGATTGGTTCGATCAGGAATCAATTGTTTTTTGCGTAAAAGAAACGTTGATTGAACATACGTTCCAAACGCCGACCGCTGAGAATGAATTAAATCAAGGTATACGATTCGCCAATCTGCGTATATAATGTATGCAGATTGGCTTTTTTTAGATCAGGCGGAGGGAGAGATGATTAAACAGCGGTATCAATATGTGAAATATGTGGTTCTGGCGATTGCTGCTGCCGGTATGATTTTCGGCATTGTCCGCGGAGAGCCCAGGGTGGTCCTGAAGAAGGCAACGAATGTCTGTCTGGAATGCATCGGCGTCGGTTGAGAGGTGTGAAATGAAAGAGAAGCTGAAAAAACACGGTCTCATCCGCAAGCTGGTGCAGGTCATTGCTGCATTGCTGCAGAATCCCAGATGGACCGGCTGGGGGAGC
>CAZJQX010000186.1:0-1064 GCA_964548305.1 uncultured Lachnospiraceae bacterium | reverse complement strand
TGCTGGCAGGCTGCGGAACGGCTTCCGGCACATCAGAAACCACTGCAGCAGAGAATAATGTGGCCGCAGAGACCACTACAGTCGCGGCAGCAGAAACCACGGCGGCGGAAGCAGAAGCGGTGCTTCCGGACGGCACGTATACGGCGGACTTCAATACCGACAGCAGCATGTTCCATGCCAATGAAGCCTGCGAGGGGAAGGGGACGCTTACGGTGCAGGACGGAAAAATGACATTCCATGTGAGTCTTGTGTCTAAGAAGATCGTTAACCTTTATCTGGGCACTGCAGAGGATGCGGCGGCACATGAGGATGACTGGCTTCAGCCAACAGTGGATACTGTAACCTACAGTGACGGCCTCAGCGATGAGGTATACGGCTTTGACATTCCGGTGGAGAAGCTGGACACGGACTTTTCTCTGGCGATTCTGGGAGAAAAGGGAAAGTGGTATGACCATGTGGTCAGTGTCGCAAATGCTGAGCCGGCGGAGATCGAAGCGGAGACCGAGACGTCTTCTTCCGATGCGGCGGAAACCACGAATGGTGCGGTCGGGGAAGCAGTGGATGTCGCTTCCCTTGCTGACGGCAGCTACATCTGCAGCGTGACGCTGGAGGGCGGCAGCGGTCGGGCGAGCATCGAAAGTCCGGCGAAGCTCAGCGTGGAAAACGGCAGCATTACCGCGGAAATCACCTGGAGCAGTTCGAATTATGATTATATGCTGGTGAATGGGGAGAAATACCTGCCGGTGAATACCGAGGGAAATTCTGTCTTTCGGATTCCTGTGACACTGGACAGTGCGGTCAGCGTCATTGGCGATACGGTGGCTATGAGTACGCCCCATGAGATTCAGTATACGCTGACCTTCGACAGCAGCACGCTGGCAGCGGCTGAAGAGTGAAAATTTGATAAACAGCAACAAAAAAGTCAGAAGAGACCAACATCCATGTTCTGCCCTTGTATCGGTTTTTGCTGGAATGACGAGGTGAAAGGATAATTCATGAGCTTTTGTGAAACCAAGAATCTGGCGGTGGGTTACCGGCATGCGGTACAGGAAGACATTACCCTG
>CAZJQX010000185.1:0-1078 GCA_964548305.1 uncultured Lachnospiraceae bacterium | reverse complement strand
ATATTCAGCGGCCTGAACAATCTCAGCGTAAATTCCGTCATGGATGAAGAGTACGATCATTACTTCGGCTTCACGCCGGAGGAAGTCAGGGAAATGCTTTCTTATTACGGCGTGTCCGAGAAGGAAGCCGAGCTGCGGGATTGGTATGACGGCTATCGCTTTGGCAGCACGGAGATCTATAATCCGTGGTCTGTGATCAATTACGTTGCTAAAAACTGCAGACCTCAGGCCTACTGGGTCAGCACCGGAAGTAATGATGCTCTTGCGAGTGTTCTTCGGCTGGCCACGGAGGATGTCACAGAGAAGTTATACGCCCTGCTGCAGGGCAAAACCATCATTATCCGTGTGGATATCAATGTCGTCTATCCGACATTAGCAGAGGATCCGTCAAGCGTTTTCTGTCTTCTGCTGATGTCAGGCTATCTGAAGGTGATGGAAAAAGAGCTTCAGGAGGATGGCTCCTACATCTGTGAGGCTTCGATTCCCAATCGGGAGGTTTCCGCCGTATATAAGAATGAAATCCTGTCGCATCTGATACAGATCGGTGCAATCAACCGGACTACGGCAAATCGAGTGGCGGAGGCCCTTTATGCAAAGGATCGTGAGAAGCTGCAGCGGGCGATTGAGACATATATGAATCAGTCTGTCAGCTTTTATGATGCGGGGGCAGAGGGATTTTATCACGGCCTGATCCTGGGGCTGATTGCTTTAATGGATAACCAGTATCGGATTCAATCCAATCGTGAGTCCGGAGACGGGCGATATGACATCAGCCTTTTCCCGCGAAAGGGGCGGTATCCCGGTATTATCATTGAGCTGAAATGGAAAAAGGGACTGGATGATGCAGCCCTAGAAGGACTTGCCGACACTGCATTGCAGCAGATTGTAGAAATGCGGTACGACGCAGAAATGCTTCAGGCCGGCATAGAAGACATCCTGCATTTCGGCATTGCCTTTTCCGGCAAGAAGGTATGTGTGAAGGCTACATGCGGATAGAGGTTTTTGTGCTAAGATGAACAGCAGGAGCAGAGCCGGAAGGAGGCGACAGTGATGGAACCTATGGACAATACAACAGAGG
>CAZJQX010000184.1:0-1082 GCA_964548305.1 uncultured Lachnospiraceae bacterium | reverse complement strand
CGCCGGAGGTCCTTGTGACTGCCGGGATGACACTCACGCGCTCATAGTAGCGGAGTGTATCCTGCGAAATTCCGTATTTTTCCGATACTTCTTTGATCGTCATTCGTTACCTCTTACTCGCCAAGCATCTGTTTTACATCTTGGATCCACCTCGTGATTTCTTCCATCGGGGTCTCCAGCTTGCTGCCGCCTGTGGAATCGAACTGAATCTGCATCTCGCACGCGATGTCGGCATCCTTGCACATGGCCTTCATATCCTTGATCACATGTCCGGGCCATCCGCCGTTGGTCATAAACGGGATCACTGCTTTGCCTGCGAAGCTTTCTGCATGCAGAAATGTCTTCACCGCCGGTGCCATGGTGTACCACCAGGTCGGTGTTCCCACTGCAATAACGTCATAATCGGAAATGTTGATGTCCAAGGGCTTAAGCGCCGGCTCATATCCGCGCTCAACCTCGTCCTGTCCTTGATTGACCACCTCGTCATAGCTTCCTGTGTAGGGAACCTTGGTGTCGAGCTTGACAAGATCACCGCCGACTTCCTTTTGCAGCATTTGCGCAATGCGCTCCGTGTTCCCGTTTGACCATGAATAGTAAACGATTAGAAATTTTTTCATTTTGATCACCTCTCCGGATATGATGTTGGACCTTTTGCCCCTAATATCCGCATCTAGCATAATCCCTGAAGTTGGCTCCAGGTCAAGAAGTTTCGCGAAAATTCAGAAAAAAGATTTTGCAGTGAAATGACGGAGATAAAAATGAAGTGAAGGAGATTTACATGGCGGACAGCTACGCCTATCTTGGAAACGGCTGCCCGCTATGTTTTGAATTGCCATGCATCTGTAAGAAGTTGCCGGTGGCAGGTTCTGCAGGCAACATATAGGCAGTGCTTTGTCTCAGAATTAAAGCATACTAACGTGCACATGTCAAACATGAAATAAGCACGGTCGTCTAATTTAATTGACGGGTGTGCTTATTTGGCTTATAATATAAGCACGAAAGGTTGGTGCTTCGATGAACAAGATGGCAGAGCTGGTTCAAGGTCATGATTACCTCACGCCGAAAATAGCAGAAGATTCCGG
>CAZJQX010000183.1:0-1093 GCA_964548305.1 uncultured Lachnospiraceae bacterium | reverse complement strand
GCCCTTCGCCAGAACGGCTTTGAGAAGCTGGAGAAAATGGGAAAGCTGGGGAAAGCAAGGCAGTCTTTGGAAAAAGGAAACTGCAGAACAGCAGATGACGCAGTCGCAGACATGAGGAACAAGTATGGATTATAAGGCACAATTAATAAATATGGGAGGTAGATATGACCAATCAGGATAGATGTCACGAATTGTACGAAGAGATCAATGGATTGACATTGGATGACACATTTCAAATGGTTCTCAATTCCCAAAATAAGGATGAACAGGATTTTTTTGGTGCGATAGGAAATTATTTATTGCAAAAGAGACAGAAAAAGATTCTTGAGCAGAAGGTATTCTGATGAAAAGATATATCTTGTTTGCAGGAGTTAATGGTGCCGGAAAATCCACATTATATAGAATAGTTGACCAGGATATTCGCAATCTCCCACGCGTTAATGTTGATGAGATCCTTAAAACCTTTGGCGACTGGAGAAATTTTGGCGATATACTTAAAGCTGGAAAAATCGCCATTGCGAAGATAGAGTCAAATTTTTCAGAAGGACTTTCGTTTAATCAGGAAACAACGTTGTGCGGTGCATCTATCATGAAAAATATTCTGCGAGCGAAATCCCTTGGTTATTACATAGAGGTTCATTATGTTGGCGTTGCTTCTGCAGAAGTGGCAAAAGAACGTATAAAAATGCGTGTAGCGATGGGAGGACACGGTATTCCGGATGCGGATGTAGACCGCAGATATGTAGAAAGTTTTCGTAAGCTGAAGGAGATAATGCCGCTTTGCGATGAGTTAACTCTGTATGATAACACTACAAAGTTAAATTGGGTTGCTACATATAAAGACAATAAATTAGTCTGGAAGAATAGAGATGCTCTGCCGGATTGGTATAGGAAGTTACAAAGCCAGTGATTGGAAAAGATTGCTGAATCAATAAAAATTATTCGGATCCGGTCCTGCACTGGCTTTGATTAGCACCGGACTGGCGGAAGGGGCATAGCAACGTGTCATACCCCCTCCGATTGCATGCACAGCAGACGCTGTGGCTCAGAGTCCCTTACTCCTGTTCTGCTTCCGCTTTTCGCTTGTTGTAGA
>CAZJQX010000182.1:0-1095 GCA_964548305.1 uncultured Lachnospiraceae bacterium | reverse complement strand
TTATCTGAAGAATCCCAGGATAATGCCGCCTGCCACTGCTGATGCGATCTGACCGGAGACATTGGCGCCCACGGCATGCATCAGAAGGTGGTTGGTCGGATCCTCTGCGAGACCCATCTTCTGAATCACTCTTGCGCTCATGGGGAAGGCGGAAATGCCGGCAGCTCCCACCATGGGGTTGATCTTCTTCTTTGCGAAGAGGTTAATGAACTTGGCAAGCAGTACACCGCCAACAGAATCGAAAATAAATGCCACAAGGCCGAGGCACATGATCAGAATGGTCGAGGGCTGTACGAACTGCTCCGCACGCATGGAGAAGGAGATCGTAATGCCCAGCAGCAGCGTCACCAGGTTAGCCAGGCTGTTCTGTGCGGTATCGGAAAGTGAATTCAGCACGCCGCACTCCCGGATCAGGTTGCCGAACATGATCATGCCCACCAGTGATACAGAATCCGGTGCCACGAAACCGGCAATGAAGGTTACGATGATCGGGAAGGCAATCTTCGCTGTCTTCGATACAGAATTCGGATGATACTCCATGCGGATCAGCCGTTCCTTCTTGGTGGTCACCATACGGATGGCAAGCGGCTGAATGATGGGCACCAGTGCCATGTAGGAATAAGCCGCCACGGCGATGGGACCGATGTAGTTGGAGTGCAGCACCTGGGATACCAGGATAGAAGTCGGGCCGTCTGCAGCACCGATAATGCCGATGGAAGCCGCATCCGGAATGGAGAAGCCCATCAGCACTGCCACAACAATGGTTAAGAAGATACCGAACTGTGCTGCCGCACCGAAAAGGAACATCTTCGGGTCTGCCAGCAGAGGTCCGAAGTCGATCATGGCGCCGATACCGATGAAGAGCAGCAGCGGGAAGGCCTCTGAGGCCTCAATGCCAGCCTCGAAAAGCCACTGGATGATACCGTGAGTCTCTCCCACGCCGCTCATGACCTGATTGATGGCGCTGGAGCCAGGCAGATTCACGAGAATTGCGCCGAGACCCATCGGCAGCAGCAGAGAAGGCTCATATTCCTTCTTAATTGCAAGATAAATCAGCAGGATACCCACCGCATACATGACGATTTCCTGCCAGGT
>CAZJQX010000181.1:0-1150 GCA_964548305.1 uncultured Lachnospiraceae bacterium | reverse complement strand
TTTACGGGGCTTTTGTGAAAAGATTCTTTTAACAGGGGATGAGGGATTCGAACCCCCATCGGCGGTTTTGGAGACCGTTGCTCTACCATTGAACTAATCCCCTATTCACAAGCCGTCCTCTTGACGACTTGCTTATGATACGATATTTCCTAACGTCTGTCAACCGCTTTTTGCAAAAAATATCCTCATTGGTGAAATTCAGGCTGCGCACTCCTGCAGCTTCTTCACCTCACGGACAATTGCGTCGGTATATGTCGTTGTGGTTCCGCTGCCGCCGATATCTTTTGTCGTGTAAATGCCCTCGTCCATGACAGTCTTGATGGCTTCACGAATGGTATCCGCATAGTTTCCAAGGCCGATATGATCCAGCATCATGCAGGCAGACCAGAGAAATGCGGTTGGATTTGCAATGTTCTTTCCGGCGATATCCGGTGCGGAGCCGTGCACCGCTTCAAACATCGCCATGTCGGTGCCAATGTTGGCGCTCGGCATCAGACCGACACCGCCGATCAGACCGGATGTCAGATCCGTTATAATATCTCCATAGAGGTTTTCGGTCACCAGCACATCAAACCTTGTCGGATCCAGCACAAGATTCATGCAGCAGGCATCCACAATCATGTCACAGGCTTCAATCGCCGGATAATCCTTTGCGACATCCCGGAAAACTTGCAGGAACAGTCCGTCGGAAAGCTTCATAATATTTGCCTTGTGAATGCAGGTCACCTTTTTACGTCCGTTCTGCACCGCATAATCAAAGGCCGCGCGGCAGATCCGCTCGGATTTCTCACGGGTAATGATTTTAATGCTGTGCATCTCATCATCGCTGATCTTCTCTTCTACGCCGGCATACAGATCCTCTGTATTCTCACGGAAAGTCACAATGTCTGTATTCGGGAACGGCGTCGGCACCGCACTGTTGGACTTGGCCGGACGGAAGTTTGCGTAAAGATCATATTTCTTGCGCATAGTAACATTTAAAGAACGGAAGCCCTTGCCGATCGGCGTTGTGATCGGACTCTTCAAAAGCACATGTGTCTTTTCAAAGGAAGCAAAGGCCGCGTCCGGAATCAACTTTCCGTTTCGATTGTACTCCGCCTCACCAACGTCATAAACATCAAAATGCACGGGAACCTGTGCCGCTTTAAAA
>CAZJQX010000180.1:0-1213 GCA_964548305.1 uncultured Lachnospiraceae bacterium | reverse complement strand
ACTCGTAAGCCTTGAAGATATTTCCGATGTTCAGGTTCATGCCGATGTTGCTGCCCTCCGGTGTGACGCTGAGTGCGTCATACGATTGGTTGAGCTTTTCGATATGATTCTCCTGGACCGTTACTGCCATTCCTCGATCCTGCAGAGTCGCTTTCAGGTCTTCCTGGAAGCTCTCCTTGAACTGTTCATAATCCATAGATTTGTTTTCCCTTCAATTTTGTAAGTGCTCTCCGGATCGTCATCCGGATGATTCGGACATAAGAAAAGCGCCAGACCTGCGATCTTTTGATCACAGGCTGACGCCTCTCTTTCATGCCTCTCTTAATTCTTCTGCAAAAGAAAAACAAAAAAGAGCGGATTCGTTGTCCGCTCTTCTTTGGCCATCATAATAATATCATGCCTATATTTTAAATAAAATTCCAGAACAGGTGTGTCTTGGTTGTATCATCGGTGTGTCTTGGTTGTCTTTCTCGCCAGGGCATCGCTTATTGTCAGAACTTCACGACCTCCGGTGCATGGGTAAAGGAACTGAACGTAGCCACCGCATCCTTGAAATAGAAGACCTCCGTGTTTCCGTCATCCGCTGCATACATTTTCTGAAGAGACGGATAAGCATCCAGCATAGACTGTCTGGCTTCTACGCGATCATCCTCAACCAGCTCTCCTGCCACACGCAGCCATTCTCCGTCCTTAAACGCACATATCTCTGCCTTCGGGTTGGCATGGAGCTGCTTGGACACATCCTTCACCTTGCCAGTCTGAATGTACAGCTTGCCTTCAAAAATGTGTGCCGTGCCAAAGGGACGTACTCTCGGCTGATCTCCCTCCACGGTTGCCAGATAATAGGTTCCTGCTTCCTTCAAAAACTGTTCTACTCGCTTCATGTTTGCTTCCTCGCTTTCCGGATTTTAGGTCAATGATGGTGGCCGCCGCAATTGTGTGCAGCCTTAGAATACTGCAGCGTGCCGGCAAGATATGCCTGCACAGCCTCGTCTGCGTTGCCGGTGACATTTGCGCAGACTTCAATGCCCATGGCCTCCAATGCATTCAGCATGCCCATGCCAAGACCGCCGCAGATCGCCACGTCCACATGATTCTCCTTTAGCTGCTGAGAAAGTGCGCCATGTCCTTCAGCTGCGCCCGGCAGCATTTGCACCCTCACCACCTTGCCGTCCTCTACATCGTAGAGTTTGAACATCTCGGTCCGGCCGAA
>CAZJQX010000179.1:0-1254 GCA_964548305.1 uncultured Lachnospiraceae bacterium | reverse complement strand
TTTTTTTGTATGACATCATTGAATATTCGCTCATTTTTTTGTAAACTCAATGCAGATGCGGAGGGGATAGGATGTATATCGAACGAAAAATAGACAGCTATCTGTCCATGTGGAAGGCGGATAAAAACCATAAGCCATTGATCATTAAGGGCGCAAGACAGATCGGAAAAACGGAATCGATCCGGCGATTTGCCAAGAAGAATTATGAAAATTTTATAGAAATTAATTTTGTAGATGAACCCGTTTACAAGAAGATCATAGTGGATGGATTTCAGCCGAAAAACATAATCAAAAATATCAGTCTGATTGATATGTCAAAAAAATTCACAGACGGAAAGACTCTGATTTTCTTTGATGAGCTGCAGGAGTTCCCGGAGATTGCCACATCACTCAAATTCTTCAAGCAGGACGGACGCTTTGATGTGATCTGCAGCGGGTCTTTACTGGGAATTCAGTACCATAGAATTGAGAGCGTCAGTGTAGGCTATAAAACTGACTATATTATGCGTTCACTGGATTTCGAGGAATTTCTCTGGGCCAAGGGATACAGGGAGAAAATTGATGACATGCTGCAGCACATGAAGGAGAAACGGCCTTTCTCTGAGCTGGAAAGCAGTGTATACAGCAAGCTTTTTCTGGATTACTGCGTATTGGGCGGAATGCCGGCTGTGGTGAGGTCGTATCTGGAGAATGATACCTTTGAAGGTGTTTTGGATATTCAGAGGGAAATCCTAAACGATTATCAGGAGGATATGCGAAAATATGCTGAAGGACTGGATCAGACCAGAATATTAAACGTCTTTCGACGAATCGTGCCGCAGTTGGGACAGGACAATCGAAAGTTCCAGATTTCAAAGGTTGCAAAGGGCGCCAGATTCAAGGATTATTTCGGCTGCATTGACTGGCTGGTGGATGCCGGCATTGTCAACCGCTGCTATTGTCTGCAGTATCCGGAGCTTCCGCTGAAGGGCAATTATGATGAGGACAAATACAAGCTTTACCTGGCAGATACAGGACTTCTGGTCGCAATGCTGGACGATGAGGATCAGATGGATATTCGTGCAAACCGAAACTTGGGAACCTATAAAGGCGCGCTGTATGAGAACTTCATCGGCGAAGCATTGGTGAAGCAGGGCTATGAACTGTATTATTACAAAAAAGAGGATTCCAGACTGGAGGAGGACTTTTTTGTAAGAAACGCCGATTCATTGATCCCTGTAGAGGTGAAGGCAGGTTCAGCTAAGGCGAAGACAT
>CAZJQX010000178.1:0-1260 GCA_964548305.1 uncultured Lachnospiraceae bacterium | reverse complement strand
CATTTGTATAATGCTGAATCAACTGAATCGGCAGGCTGAAGACTGACGGCCGAACAATGTCCTTCCAGTTAATATCATCAAGCTGTTCATCAAAGTCAATGCTGCCGGCGATTTCAAAATATTCGATAGCTGCTGTTTCTGCAATCGTATTCTCTCCGCTGAAAACCAGCTGATAGGTTTTTCCGAACAGCACAATTTCGCAGGTGCCTTCACCTGCTTCCAAAACTTCATTATCAATGGTAAATGTCAGATGCAGCTTGCCGGTAAGCTTTTCTGTGTCCGGAACATTCTCGCCGAGGGTAACCGTTACCTTGGTTTCACCGGAATCCAGTGCCTCTGTTTCATAGGTATAGTAAGCATCCTCCGGCAGCTCAATGCTCAGATTTGCAAGTTCCTTCGGCAGCGTGAAGGTCAGATAGTCGGATGCCTTTACTTCTCTGCTGACTGTCTCTGTGACGGTTTTTCCGGTTTCGCTGTTCTCCGTTTCCTTCTTAACGGAATACTTCTTATTCAGAGAGAAGGATACATCAAAGCCCATGGTCATGGACGGCGCATAGTTGTACTGCCCGAAGTTGTAGACCTCAACAAACTGATTCTTCTCTGAATCCTTTGATGTTTCACTCTCGGATGTTGATTCTGTATCAGCAGCAGATGTTGAATTCTCTGTGCTTTCGGTCGCAGACGCCGAGCTCTCAGCTATGTTCGCATTTGCCGTTTCGACAGCATTTTCCTTTTCGGAGGCCTGTGCAACTGTCTGTGTTTCGGATCCTGCTTTTGTCTCAGATGCAGACTCTGTTGCCGATTCTGTCTGTAATTCGGCTTCTGTCTGCGCTTCCGACTTGCTTTCTGTCAGCGCTTCTGTCTGTACTTCATACTCTGTCACAGCCTCAGCAGCCGTGCTTTCGGTCGTATTTTCGCTGTCAGTGAGAAGCTCCTTCCGTTTGCGTGTGCCGGTCACCGACTGCTTGTACTCCTCGGTTGCTGTGCTGAAGTCAAGTTCATCCCCTTCTGCAGCGGCATCTGTGCTGAGCTCTTTCTCACAAAGAATCCACCATTTGTTTACGCTGTAGCGGATCTTTACCGTATCCTGAGCAGAAAGATTCACGGGACTGCTGTCTGTTTCTTCGGCAAGGGTCTCAGCAAGTGAGGCCTGACTTTCGGCTGCCGTCGTGCTTTCAGCAGTGGTGCTTTCTGGTGTTGTGAATGCAGTCGATTGCCCTGTGCTCAGACCAGAAGAACCGGCGCCGCCGACATAGACTG
>CAZJQX010000177.1:0-1324 GCA_964548305.1 uncultured Lachnospiraceae bacterium | reverse complement strand
CTGGAAACGGCTTGACCAAGTCTGATTGTTGCCGTGATCATTTACCCATTGCAGTTCACGAAGTAGGTGAGCACAGCACAGTGCATGCTTTACGTCGCTTGAAGTTTTCCAATAAGGGGACCAGCAATCATGCATTGCAACACCTGAAAATAATGCCAGGATACCGATATCGGCCATGGCATCGTATCCACGCTTTGCATGATTTTCGTAGTATGTCAGCAAGTCGGTGCAACTTACATGCGTCCATTGGAGTTTCCCATTCACCCGCATGCCGGTTTCATCGAAATGAATATACTTTTCATCGATCAACTTTTCCCAGATGTTATCGACTGTTTCCGATACTTGCTCAGCTCCCTGCTTCACGAAGCTGAGTATCGTCCCTTCGGTGATCGGAATGCCGGTTACACCATGAATGATTTCTGCAGTTGTCCTCAACGGAACAGATGCTATCACGTTCAAAGCGGTAGCAAAGACTTTCAGGTGATCGCCATACTGACAGCATGCCGTGACATTCTCGGGAAATGCTCCGCAAAGATGCGTTTTGCTGTGATCGCAGGCAGGCATGCACATGCTCACATGATCTGTGATAACCCGCTGAATTGTCATGTCTAGCACACGACGAGTTTCTTTAGCTTTTGCCTTGGACATGCAATCCGCAAAATGAGGGCACTTCATGCATTGGCTCGGATAATGCTGAACAGTATGATCCGCTTGCAGATTCTTTACCTTGTCGGTCAAACCGGCGCCTTTGTGGCCAGGCTGTCCGCCCTGCTTTTTGCCGGACGGTTTTCGTGTGCTTTTTGGATCAGGTTTACTGTAGCCATCAGAGGATGGCGGCTTGGAGCTGTTGCGAGAATTCTTGCCAAGCTTACCCTGCAATTCCTCGATGGTCTTTTGCAGATCAGCTATTGTGGCTGCCATGGTTTCAACCGTCTTCTGCAGTTCCTGGTTTGAACGATGCATTTCAGCAAGCTGCTCTACCAGTATTTGAATAACTTGCTGTTCTGCCATGGTCACCACCTATACGTTAGAATTTGATGTTTATAGTGTAACAGCAACGGCGAAAAATTGCGAATTTTGCGGCAAGTCCATTTCGGCAAAATGCCGAATTCAAAAAGCATGGAATCCTGACTAAGCATTTGCAATCCGACATTTCGCGACGTGAAAACGTATGATTTTGCAAGCAGAATCCGACCAACTTGGATTATCCTGACAGAACATATTTTATATGCTCTGTCAGTTCCGATTTCTGCTTGGAACGCATTGAAAAATTCTCCATTTTTACCAAAGGAATTTCCGATGACAGGGGGTTCTAAACAGTTAC
>CAZJQX010000176.1:0-1342 GCA_964548305.1 uncultured Lachnospiraceae bacterium | reverse complement strand
CCGCTCAGCTGCTTCACCTCTTCGGTGACTGCCTCGGCGATGGCCTCTGCCTTGCCGGCCTTCTCGGTCTTGGCTTCGTTTTCCTTAACTGTGGTTTCTTCCTGACGTACCTCTGCGGTCTGCGTTTCAGCCTTGGCTGCTTCCGTAGTCGTCGGCGCGGTGACATTTTCCTTCGTCACTGCCTCAGTGCTTTCTGACTTGCTGCTCTCCGCTGTGCTCTCTGCAACAGCTGCGCTTTCTACAGCTGTAGTTTCTGCTAATGTTGTGCTTTCTGCAGTATTCTTAAATTCCCCAGTGGTTTTTGTCTCGACCGCGCTCGTCGAATTTAAGACATTTGCCTCTGCTGCGGTGGTGCGTTCTGTCTCAGAAGCGGCGGTCTCTGTCTCGCCCTTCATCACGGATTTCAGCTTGTTCAGCATGGACTTCGCAGCACTGCCGGTGCCGGAAACCTTCACGGCGGCGCTGTAGTCACTGTCGTCCACAGCGAGCTTAAAGCTGTGGGACTTCGTGTCGGTATTCATATAGAGGATGGTGATTTTCTCATCCCCGGTGAGCTCGTAATTGCTGTTGTCGGTGCTCTCGGCCTCGGCTGCGGCATGGCCCAGCGCATCGGTCTGGAAGTTCAGCAGCAGGCTGTCCAGTGTGCCGCCGGCCGGATAGAAGAGGATGTCCTTATCCTTCCGGTTCTTCACGGAAGCGCCGAAGAACTGGCCCGCCTTCTTCAGGTTGCTCGCGCTGGCAACATTAGCCTCATCCTCGCTGGCGGCTGAGGTATCCTTCTGCACCAGTACCTTTACGTCAATGCCTTCGGCGGCAAAAACTGCCTCATCCTCGGCTGTCCAGAGGGCCACGGTGTAGTAGGGGTTGGTGTCGCTCAGGAGCTTCGCAACTGCCGCATCGGTGCTGCTGTCGGTGGAAAGGTAATTTCCCAGCTCCGTCGGTGCGGATTCGCGAATGGCCCGGAGTGCCTCCTCCTTCAGTGTGCTGCTCTCGAGGTTCACCTTCACGGTGCCGCCGGTGAGGCCGCTGACGCGTACCCTGGTGGAATTGTTCTCGGAACCTACAGCGAAGTCAATGCCGTACCAGGGGTTCAGTACCATGCTGGACACCAGGAGGGCGGAAACTGCTGCCTTTACCCGGTTCGTCATTCTCCCGTTCAATTTTTTATGTCTTTTCATAGCTCTTTCCTCTATAAATATGTAAAAGCTTGCTTACTACTCTTTGTGATTGTTTAGCCAGGCCGCGCTTCGTGAAGCGATGTGGCGATACGTGCTAAACATTTCTTATTGCCCGCCGATGACGGTCCAGAGTCCGCCGGCCTTCCGGCTGCGGAGCTCAATGC
>CAZJQX010000175.1:0-1353 GCA_964548305.1 uncultured Lachnospiraceae bacterium | reverse complement strand
CAAAAGAAGAAGGATTACCAATCGACTACGTCGATCCAACAGAAGGAAACTTCTCACTGACAGAGTCTGTTGCAGTACTTGATAAGGGCGATGATACTAACAAATTGGCAATGGAAATGGCTGAATGCATCATCAAGAACGGCCGTGAAGAGCTCCAGTCAAATTATCCAAATGCACTCTATGAAGGAGAAACTTCAAATAGTGAAAATCAGTCCACTTATCCAAAGACATTTAGCGAAGAGTTAACATTCGAGCTTTACGAGCACCATCAGGAAATTTCTGAGAATGCAAAACCGTGATGTGTCTATAAAGCTTCTGAAATTAGCAAAAATAATTAGAAAGAAGGAATTTCTAAATGAATAAGCAATATAAATTATTAACACCCGGACCACTTACAACAACAGACAGTGTAAAGCAGGAAATGCTTTTTGACCATTGTACGTGGGATGATGACTACAAAGAGATCACTCAGCGTATTCGTAAGGGACTTTTGAAGCTCGGCCATGTAGAAGAGCCGGAATACACAGCAGTTCTGATGCAGGGAAGCGGAAGCTTTGGCGTAGAATCTGTTTTGACTAGCATTGTAAAGCGTGATGACAAAGTTCTGATTGCTGCAAACGGTGCCTATGGTCTTCGAATGGCAGATATTTGCCGTCATGCCGGTGTGAATTATGTTGTATATAAAGAGGCAAATAATAAACAGCCTAAGGCTGAGGCAATTAAAGTTATGTTGGAAGAAGATCCAATGATCACACATGTTGCTATCGTGCACAGCGAGACAACCAGCGGTATCTTAAATGATATCGAAGCTGTAGGAAAGGTAGCAAAAGCAGAAGGAAAAACCTTTATCGTAGATGCTATGTCCAGTTTTGGTGGAGTAGATATTCCGATGAAGGAGTGGAACATTGATTTCTTAATCTCTAGTGCCAATAAGTGCATTCAGGGTGTGCCGGGATTTTCTTTTATCATTGCAAACAGAGAAAAACTCATTGAAAGCGAAGGAACTGCTCGTTCCTTAGCACTGGATCTCTATGACCAGTGGAAAGGTATGGAAGAGGGCAATGGTAAGTGGCGTTTTACCTCTCCGACTCACGTAGTTCTGGCTTTTGCAAAGGCTATGGAAGAACTTGAAGAAGAAGGCGGCATTCCTGCAAGACATGCACGTTACGAGAAAAATCAGAAACTTTTAGCAGAGAGACTTGGAACACTTGGCTTTAAACCTTATTTGGACCCGTCTGTTCAGGGACCTATCATCACCACTTTCTTTTATCCGGTAGAAGCAAAATTCACTTTCCAGCGTATGTATGAATATATCAAGGAAAGAGGATATGTGCTTTATCCAGGTAAAGTAAT
>CAZJQX010000174.1:0-1413 GCA_964548305.1 uncultured Lachnospiraceae bacterium | reverse complement strand
TATACATGAAAGCATTTATGGATAAGGATTTCTTACTTTCTACGGAGACAGCCCAGAAGCTGTTCCATGAGTATGCAGAGAACATGCCCATCGTAGATTATCACTGCCACATCAATCCCCAGGAGATTGCAGAGGACAGAAAGTTTGAGAATATCACCCAGGTTTGGCTGGGCGGTGACCACTATAAGTGGCGTCAGATGCGGTCCAACGGCGTAGATGAGTACTACATCACCGGCGATGCACCGGATCGTGAGAAGTTCCAGAAGTGGGCAGAAACCCTCGAGAAGGCCATCGGAAATCCGCTCTATCACTGGAGCCATCTGGAGCTGCAGCGTTACTTCGGCTACACAGGTCATCTCTGCGCCGAGACCGCTGAGGAGGTATGGAATCTCTGCAATGCCAAGCTTCAGGAGGACAGCATGTCTGTACGGAACATCATCCGTCAGTCCAATGTGAAGCTGATCTGCACCACGGATGATCCCGTGGATTCTCTGGAGTGGCATCAGAAGCTGGCAAAGGATGACAGCTTCGAGGTTAAGGTTCTGCCGGCATGGCGTCCGGATAAGGCCATGAATCTGGAGAAGCCGGAGTATCCCGCTTATATGCAGAAGCTGTCGATGGTCAGCGGCATCGAGGTGAAGGATTTCGCAACACTTAAGGCTGCCCTTCGGAACAGAATGGATTTCTTTGCTTCTCTGGGCTGCTGTGTATCCGATCATGCGCTGGAGTACATCATGTATGCACCGGCCACAGAGGAGGAGATCGACAGCATTTTCAAGAAGGCGCTCGGCGGCGGCAAGGTCACCAGAGGCGAAGAGATGCAGTTCAAGATGGCTTACATGCAGTTTGTGGCAAGAGAGTATCATAAGCGCAACTGGGTAATGCAGATTCACTACGGCTGCAAGCGGGACAACAACGCCCTGATGTATGCAAAGCTGGGTCCGGATACAGGCTATGACTGCATCAACAACTATGCACCCAGCTCGGAGACTGCAGATTTCCTGAATTCTCTGATTGCTACGGATGAGCTGCCGAAGACAGTGCTGTATTCTCTGAATCCGTGCGATAATGAAGCCATCGGCTCCATCCTGGGCTGCTTCCAGGGAACCGAGGTGGCCGGCAAGATCCAGCAGGGTGCTGCATGGTGGTTCAATGATCACAAGCAGGGCATGACGGCGCAGATGACCTCTCTGGCCAACCTGGGACTGCTGGGCAACTTCATCGGTATGCTGACAGACTCCAGAAGCTTCCTTTCTTATACAAGACACGAGTATTTCCGGAGAATTCTCTGTGAGCTCCTGGGCAGCTGGGTAGAGAATGGTGAGTATCCGGCAGACTACAAGGCACTGGAGAAGATTGTGAAGGGCATTGCCTACAACAATGCGGTGAAGTACTTCGGCTTTGAGGTTTAAG
>CAZJQX010000173.1:0-1430 GCA_964548305.1 uncultured Lachnospiraceae bacterium | reverse complement strand
AATACATCGGCTGCATGATGACGAAGGACACCAATGTGGAAGAGATGACCAACATGATGGTAGGCCATGCCATCACGCTCAACATTGATCGCCCGGAGCCCGTGAATGCGAAGCCTCGGCTGGAGGTTTCGGGGCTGTCCGTCCGCAGCAGTGACGGCGTGCTGAAACTGCAGAATATTAATTTCACAGCAAATGCCGGAGAGATTCTGGGAATCGCCGGTGTCTCGGGCAGTGGACAGAAGGAGCTGCTCGAGGCGATTGCGGGTCTTCAGACGACGGAGAGCGGAAATATCCGTTACATTGAGGATGACGGCAGCAAAGAGGAACTCATCGGAAAGGATCCGCTGAAGATTGCAAAGATGGGCGTGTCCCTGTCCTTTGTTCCGGAGGATCGTCTGGGCATGGGCCTTGTCGGCAACATGGATCTTAGCGATAACATGATGCTTCGTTCCTTCCGGGACGGCCTGTCGATTTTCACCAACCGCAAAAAGCCGAGAAAGCTCGCAGAGAAGGTGGTGGCGGATCTGGAGGTTGTGACGCCCAGCATCGAGACACCGGTTCGGCGCCTTTCCGGCGGCAACGTTCAGAAGGTTCTGGTAGGACGTGAGATTGCATCGGCGCCTACGGTTCTGCTGACGGCTTATGCGGTTCGCGGACTGGATATCAATTCTTCATATACAATTTATGAGCTGATCAATGAGCAGAAGAAAAAGGGCGTTGCCGTGGTCTTCGTCGGCGAGGATCTGGACGTGCTCCTGCAGCTGTCTGATCGCATTCTCGTGCTTTGCGATGGACATATGAGCGGCATCGTAGATGCACGCAAAACCGATAAGAACGAAGTTGGCAGACTGATGAGCTGCGTGGGAGGTGTTCATGAAGGCTGATGTGATGAATAAAAAGAAAGAACCGCTTTTCCACGTCGTGAAGCGCGATGATCTGTCTCTTGGTAAGTCCATTGGAATCCGTGCTGCCGCTATTGTGCTGGCTCTTATTCTGTGCGGCATAATTACGACCATTACGACCGGTATCAGCCCGATCGAGGTGTATCAGTCCATGTTTCAGGGCGCCTTTGGCTCCGGCCGCAAGACATGGATCACCTTCCAGAATCTGGCCATCTTGCAGCTGATTGCCGTTGCATTGACACCGGCCTTCAAGATGAAGTTCTGGAATGTCGGCGGAGAAGGACAGGTTCTTATGGGAGGTCTTGCTGCTGCTGGCTGCATGATCTGTTTGGGAGAGAAGGTTCCGAATGCTCTGCTGATCCTCCTGATGATCGCGGCAAGCGTTCTGGCCGGCGGTCTGTGGGGATGGATTCCCGGATTCTTCAAATCCAAATGGAATACCAATGAGACACTGTCGACCCTGATGATGAACTACATTGCAACGCAGCTGGTTGCCTTCTATACCGTGGTATGGGAGGTGCCGAAGGG
>CAZJQX010000172.1:0-1452 GCA_964548305.1 uncultured Lachnospiraceae bacterium | reverse complement strand
TATTTTTGTGTCATTCCGCGCAGAATGCGGAAAAAATGTATTCGCTCGCCAATCGCCATAATGTATGTGCTCCTCGTGTATGTTTTAAATGAGTATAGCAGATATGTTTAGAAAACGTCAACGATTACGAAACAAAAAAGCTTAATATTATTCCGATGACCACTTGACACAAACAAATATGCTTAGTACAATAAAACGACAACTAAACAAATAAGTTTAACAATGGAAAGGGGCAATCATATGGAGAACAAGTTTATTCGTGTAGAAGAAGTGGCACAGGAGCTCAGCGTATCAAAGCCGTATGCCTATAAGCTGATCCATCAGTTGAATGTCGAGCTGAAGGAGAAGGGCTTTATCACGATCGCGGGACGGGTGAACCGCCAGTATTTCTATGAAAGACTCTACGGAACAGGAAAGGAGAACGAGTAATGCCGGTATTTAAAAACGAAGACAATGGAAGCTGGTATGTGATGGCGAGATATGTGAATTGGAAGGGCGAGCGCAAGCAGAAATGCAAGCGCGGATTTGCTACCAAGAAAGAAGCACAGGAATGGGAGCGAATGTTTCAGCTGCAGAACTCGTCCGATATGAATATGAGCTTTGAAGCCTTCACAGAGCTGTATGTCCGGGATATGAAGAGCCGTCTGAAGGAGAACACATGGCTGACAAAGGAGCATATCATCCGCACAAAGATACTGCCTTATTTCGGCAAGCTGAAAATCAGTGAGATTTCCACAAAAGAGGTCGTTGCCTGGCAGAACGAATTACTTTCTTATCGGGATGAGAAGAAAAAGCCATACTCCCAGACCTATCTGAAGACGCTGCACAATCAGCTGTCCGCTATTTTCAACCATGCGGTGCGCTATTACGATCTGCATTCCAATCCGGCCGCCAAGGCGGGAAACATGGGAAGCGAGGAACACAAGGAAATGCTGTTCTGGACGAAGGATGAATATAAGAAATTCTCCTTTGAGATGATGGACAAGCCGGTTTCCTATTACGCTTTTGAAATGCTCTACTGGTGCGGTATCCGCGAGGGGGAGCTGCTGGCCCTGACAGCCGCTGATTTCGATTTTGAGAAGGAAACGCTCAGAATCAACAAGTCCTATCAGCGACTGCATGGAGAGGATGTCATTACCACACCGAAAACAAAGAAAAGCAACCGCACAATCAAGATGCCGAAGTTCCTTTGTGAGGAAATGCAGGAGTACCTGAAGATGCTTTATGGATTGAAGAAGAAAGACCGGATCTTCACAGTGACAAAGAGCTACCTTCATCACGAGATGGACAGAGGTGCGAAGGCTGCAGGGGTAAAACGTATTCGTATCCATGATTTGCGGCACAGTCACATCAGCCTGCTGATTGATATGGGATTTTCAGCTGTGGCGATTGCAGACCGTGTAGGGCATGAAAGCATTGACATCACTTATCAGTATGCGCATCTGTTCCCGT
>CAZJQX010000171.1:0-1494 GCA_964548305.1 uncultured Lachnospiraceae bacterium | reverse complement strand
CCGCCAGTCAAATGACTAACGGGAGAATACACGCTATTCCGCCAGCGGCGGAATTCGGTTCAAAGAGAAAAGAGTCGAGCAATCGACTCTTTTCTCTTTTATAGTGAAGGAATTTACTGCTGCTAAGACAGCATAAAGCGCGGATCAGCTCAGGGATTTTCGACTCAGGAGTCATTCACTTCGCGCAAGAGTTGCATTCTGCAATTGATATTCTACAAGAAAAACTTGAAAACTGAGAACAAATGTGTTAAATTAAAATGGATAGTTGATTGCATTTCAAAAGCCGAGGTGATTGCCATGGGACATATTGACAGTGAAACCAAAGAGTATGTTAAGCGGCCGGAGGCGTTTGCTGACCTGTTTAATCAGCTGATCTACGATGGCAAGGAAGTTATTAAGTCGAACACACTATCTGAGCTGGATACTACGGCGACTTTCATTACGCTTAATGAGAAGAGAAAAACGCAAGAAACAAATGTAGGCTTTGAGCTGCTTTAGGGAGGTTGGTTTGGGCGAAAAAGACATTTCAGAAAAGATTCTGGCGGATTACAATGATGTTTTTGCCGACATTGTAAACGTGTTGCTCTTTAATGGACGACAGGTTGTATCGGCAGATGACCTGGAGACGGTGAAGGATCGCAGCCAGTACAAGATGGATGGAAGAATCCATGAGCAGGAGCGGGATGTTTCCAAAGTGCTGAAGAACGGCAACGCAACAATCACGTTGGTCGGTTTTGAGCATCAGACAAGGGCAGAGAAGTTTATGCCAGTGCGGCAGATCGGCTATGATGGGCAGGCGTACCGGAGTCAGCTTCTGCAGAAAGGTGCTGATCGCATTTATCCGGTGATTACGATGGTTCTGTATTTCGGAACGGAAGGGCATTGGGAATACAGTCATCATCTGAAGGAGCTGATGGACATTCCGGAAGGGTTTGAGCCATTTGTCAGCGACTATGAAATGAAGAATCTTTATGAGATTGCATTTCTTACGCCGGAGCAGGTGAAGCTGTTCCGCAGCGATTTCCGCTACGTTGCAGATTATCTGGTGCAGAAGCGAATGACCAATGATTACAAGCCCAGTGCGGATCTGCTCCAGCACGTGGATGAGACGTTGAAATTGATGGCGGTCCTGACCGGAGACAGAAGATTCGAAGAAGCAGTTCAGGAGTTGCCGGTAGAAGGAGGTGTTAGCATGTGCGAAGTATTAGATAGGGTTGAGAATAAAGGCCGAGAGGATGGAAAAATTGAAACCGCTGTAAGAATGATCGCAAGGGGCAAACTGTCTTTTGAGGAAATTGCGGAATATACTGAACTTTCGCTTGAGAAGGTAAAGGAGCTCGCTGCGGCCAAGACAGCATAAGCTGAAAATACATATAGAGAAAACCAAAACAGGAAGGTCTGCATTCGGCGGGCCTTCCTGTTTCGGCGTTTTGAAAAATTTTACTGCGGCATGTACGTTTTACTCGGTAGTGAAGTTTGCGCTGCACTGGTTGT
>CAZJQX010000170.1:0-1500 GCA_964548305.1 uncultured Lachnospiraceae bacterium | reverse complement strand
GGCCTCCAGCAGGAAATCGAGAATCTCTCCGGTTTCCGGATTATAGCGCTTCCAGCGAATGCCGGCGAAATTCCGGATGAAGTATTCCCGCTTCATTTCCTTAAACATACGGCTGCCGTCCCGGAACAATCCGTCCAGATGCTCCTTCGTGCATTTGTAGTCCTCCCAGCCCTCGGTCAGGTAGGAATCCGGCCCCACCAGCACATTTCCGTCAATGGTGGGGGTCGCGTGGGTTGAGAATCCGCCCTTATCGTTCGGTGCCGGGTAAACCGGAATGCTCAGACATTTTCCTGCCTTTTTGTCCAGCACATAGTACTCGCCCTTGAAGCCCTTCACCGGATAGTTGGGATAGCCCAGCATTTCCGAAATTTCCGAGGCGAATGCACCGGCGCAGTTAATGACCCACTTCGCCTCGAAGACATTTCTCCCTGTGGCAATGCTGTAGAGCCCGTTCTGCCGGCGGATGCCCTGCACCTCTTCCCCGAAATGAAACTGCACACCGTTCATGGCTGCGTTCTCCGCCAGCGCGATGGTGTATTCCATGGGATCCAGAATGCCGGAGGAGGGCACATACATGGCAAACTCGCCGCCCGCGTGGGGGTCAATGTCGGCGATCTCCGCTTTGTCGATGATGCGCATGTTCTTCACGCCGTTCTGCTCACCGATGGCCTTGTACTTCAGAATATTCTGCATGTCATGGTCATCAAAGCCCACCACCAGCTTGCCGGTACGGCGGAAGGGCACGGACAGCTCCTCCGCCACCTGATCGAACTCCTGATTGCCCTCCACAGCACATTCCGCCTTCAGGCTTCCCGGCTTATAGGTAAATCCGGCATGGCACATTCCCGTGTTCCGACCGGAATTTCCCGTCGCCACATCCAATGCCTTCTCCAATACACCGATGCTGAGCTGATAACGGGACAACTCCCGGGCCACAGCAGCGCCAACCACCCCGGCACCGATGATGATTACATCATATTTCTGCATCTTCTCTCCTTTCCTCCCGGCTTCCTGAAACGGAAGCGGCAGACTCTTTCTGTTCCTGTTCTATATTCTACGTTTTCCGGAGAGCTGCTTCAAATCCATAAGACTTCTAGCACTATAAGTTTTTCCACATTTTCAATCTGTACTCCGGAAACTTTTTATTCTTTATACTTGTTATTTTACAGATTTTTGGAGTTTTATCAGTTATATCTGATAAAACTTATCTTTTGGGGGATTATTTTCCCAATTCGGAAAATTTCAGGTTTTTCAACACGTCATTTTCCGAAACGAAAAAATTTTTCAGGCATTCAAAAAGCCGGTATGGATATCCCATACCGGCTCTTTTAAATCACGGGATGCTCTCCCCTTTATATAGAGACGAAGTTCCCTGTAATGCCTAATCGACAAGTTATACCTTAGCTGAAATCCAGCTGCCGTCTGCGCGGAAATTGTACTCTGTGCCGTTGATCAGCTGTCTGCCCAGCTGCATCTTTCCGTCAGCCGCAAAGTAATACC
>CAZJQX010000169.1:0-1500 GCA_964548305.1 uncultured Lachnospiraceae bacterium | reverse complement strand
ATTACAGTTCTTTGAAAGCAACAGTAGCACCTTGCAAAGATAGTGTCTGGGACAAGACTGCATCTGTTACATTCCAGGTATTAGGAGATGTGGATGAAGTCCTTTATGAGAAAGAACTGGATTATCGCAGCAATATCTTTAATATCGATGTCGATATTGAAGGACAGGATTCTGTTACAATTTATCTGATGATTAATGATAAACAATCCTATCTGGCTCCTGTGATTTTAAAGTCAGCACGTTTCGAACAGTAACATGGAGATGACAATGCCGCAGGGGATATCCATTTGTCTCCGATGGCAGGGACGATACTGTTTTTTGCGGGCATTCTTGAAGAAGCATGGGGAATTCTGGGCGCTATGAAGGACTATTCTTCGGATGAAGGCTGAACCTCGTTGAGGAGAAGTTGAAAGTATGACATGCATTCGATTGAGAAAATGTGGTACGGCTGGCTAACCTATACGAGCATCGGAAAAGCGACAGTGCATTGTGAGACTGTTTGTTTCTCCGGACGGCAGATTGTAAGCACTTAATGATATATCCAGAAGAAGACTTGCCATGGAAACCAGCGGCAGGTCTTCTTTTTTATTGCGATAATCCGCCCAAAGACGTACAATGTTCAAGGTGAGGTGCTTTCGGATGAAGAAAACAATTTATCATGGTTCGGATCATGTGATCGAAGAGCCGAAATTTGGCTTTGGAAAGCCTTATAATGATTATGGCATCGGATTTATTACAGCAATTCTGGATGAGGAGATGAAACCGAATGATCCACGCCTACGATAAAAATTATCTCGCAGCAGCACAGAAGAATCTGGGCTGCATGCTGGACTACCTGGTGAATGATGTGCGGCTGCCGCTGGAGACGGCCTGGCAGCATTTTCTGATCAGTAAAATGTCTTCGCGCTTTGAAAAGGGAGATTGTTCTGCTTTGGTTGGGCACTCCGGTGTGGAGCTTGCCAGGGAGGTGCTTCGGGATGCAGGAATTTCACAGGAAACGGTGCAGCCGTCCTATCCTGCTGAGCGTACACCGGAGTATTGGACAGCCTGGGCATTGGCATATTTCCAGTGGCAGACGGGACTTCGCTTTCGGGAAATCGAGGCTGCGGTACCGATCACAGAGGTACGGAATCTGTACAGTCCGTATCATGAAATGGATATCCGACAGTTTACAGATCGGATGAATGAACTTTACCGCGCAGCGCATACGGAAACCAATCTGAAAACGCTGCGCCGTCAGGCAGGCTTGAGTCAGGCAGAGCTTGCAGAATTGTCCGAGGTGCCGGTTCGTACGATCCAGGAATATGAACAGCAAAAAAAGGACATCAATAAAGCGCAGGCGCAAACCGTTTTGCGGCTGGCGCGTGCTCTGCAGGCGTCGATGGAGGAGCTGCTGGAGAAACCGATATGAATCAGGAAATGGAGGAATGGTGCGGTTTTCGAACCCGCACCGAAAAAATAATGGATAACAGAATGGTATCAGATATCATGCGGGAAATG
>CAZJQX010000168.1:0-1539 GCA_964548305.1 uncultured Lachnospiraceae bacterium | reverse complement strand
ACCCCTTCTCCCGAAGTTACGGGGTCATTTTGCCGAGTTCCTTAACAATGCTTCTCCCGCCGGCCTTAGGATTCTCTCCTCATCTACCTGTGTCGGTTTGCGGTACGGGCTTACAGTACACTATAGCGGCTTTTCTCGCCACAGACTCCGGAAGCTTCGCTACTATTTTTCGCTCCGCATCACGCCCTCGCCTTAACAGACGGTTTTTCCTATCTGTCAGCTCCTGCGCTTGCACCGGTCTCTTCATTCCCGGCTCTTCTTTCCTCCATGTGTCCCCACATTTCTGATACTGTAAGGTGCTGGAATCTAAACCAGCTGTCCATCGGCTACGCTTCTCAGCCTTGCCTTAGGTCCCGACTTACCCAGGGCAGATCAGCTTTACCCTGGAAACCTTAGATATTCGGCCTGGAGGATTCTCACCTCCATCTCGCTACTCATTCCGGCATTCTCTCTTCAAGATCCTCCACGGCTCCTTACGGTACCGCTTCTATGAATCTTCAATGCTCCTCTACCGATTGCTTTCGCAATCCCTAAGCTTCGGTGTCGTGTTTTAGCCCCGTTAATTTTCGGCGCAGGACCTCTCGACTAGTGAGCTATTACGCACTCTTTGAATGTGTGGCTGCTTCTAAGCCAACATCCTAGTTGTCTGTGAAATCCCACATCCTTTACCACTTAACACGTACTTTGGGACCTTAGCTGTAGATCTGGGCTGTTTCCCTTTTGACTATGCAATTTATATCGCACAGTCTGACTCCAATGTTAATCTGACTGCCATTCGAAGTTTGATATCTCTTGGTAGACTTTGACGCCCCCTCAAGAATTCAGTGCTCTACCTGCAGCAGACATCACATCAGGCTAGCCCTAAAGCTATTTCGAGGAGAACCAGCTATCTCCGGGTTCGATTGGAATTTCTCCGCTATCCACACCTCATCGCCACCCTTTTCAACGGATGTGCGTTCGGACCTCCACCAAATTTTACTTTAGCTTCATCCTGGACATGGATAGGTCACCCGGTTTCGGGTCTATACTTACTGACTTTACGCCCTATTCAGACTTGCTCTCGCTGCGGCTCCGAGCCTTAAGCTCTTAACCTTGCCAGTATATATAACTCGCCGGACCGTTCTACAAAAAGTACGCGGTTCACCTTTCGGTGTTCCACAGCTTGTAAACACAGGGTTTCAGGTTCTCTTTCACTCCCCTCCCGGGGTCCTTTTCACCTTTCCTTCACAGTACTTATCGCTATCGGTCACTAAGGAGTATTTAGCCTTGGGGGGTGGTCCCCCCGACTTCCTGCCAGGTTCCACGTGTCTGACAGTACTCTGGATCCTGCTCATTCTCTTGAGCTTCATATAAGGGGCTTTCACCCTCTATGGCGACGCTTTCCATCGTCTTCTATTCACTCTCAAGAACTAAATGCAGTCCTTAACCCCGAATTGCACGCAACTCGGTTTGGGCTCTTCCAATTTCGCTCGCCGCTACTTTCGGAATCGATTTTTCTTTCTTTTCCTCCGGCTACTTAGATGTTTCAGTTCACCGGGT
>CAZJQX010000167.1:0-1544 GCA_964548305.1 uncultured Lachnospiraceae bacterium | reverse complement strand
GCGGCATCGGCTGCAAGGAGATTCTTGGCACCTTTTCCGGATTGGCTTCCGTTTTGGAAGGCACCGGAAAGGTGCAAGAAATGAAGAATAGCAAATTTGATACGACAACTGTAGGAGGACGAATTAAGGAATTAAGAAAAAAAGCTGGATTATCGCAGGACAGATTTGCTGAGATGCTGCACATTCAGGACCGGTCGAATATTTCGTCCTATGAAACAAACAGAAGATCACTTTCGTGGCAACTGGCGGTTGAAATGGCCAAAGTTCTAAAAAGCAGTCCTGGCTATATTCTTGACGGAGCAGTTCCAGAGGATCCGATTGTGGCAGAAATAGAAGGTTTGATCCAGTCTGTTAAATCGGATGCAGTGAAGAAAATGATCCTTCAGCAGGTAAGAGCTGCTGTCGATTTTGACAGATATTGTGCCGGCTGAATATATGTGTCGCCTTGACACTTTTGAAGAAAGAAACGTGTCAAACGCGCTACATACAAAGCATTCCCTTCAAATTAAAATAAATATTGTCAGACAAGGAAACAGTGCGCTGCTTTATCAAAATCAACCGGGTAAGGAGGACGTTGATGGACGTTGAGCCACATTATTCATATGTGAAGAAATTGCAGAACTATTCTAAGTTCGATCCTGAGTGTAAGGTTAAGTTTATTCTGAACAATTTTAAACGATTTCTTAAATTGGTTGATGGATTCGAAGCAACCTGGGAAATTATTGTAAAAGCTGAGAAGAGGTATAACTCCACAGCGGGATCCGGCGATCTGGGAGTGAGAGTGCAAAAGAGCGGGTACAGTAATCCTACGATGCAAGAAGCCATGTTTAATATGGAAATGGAGAGGGCGAAGACAGAGTCGGAACTTGGAATCATCGTAAAGGGGACAGATAACCCGAATCAGCATATCTGGGAAAAGCATATTATCCAGGACATGCGAGATGATTACTCTATCATGGTGAATGCTATTCATGAGTTGGATCAGTTGGATGAAGAAATGTTTTTGCGTTACCTGAAGAAAGAAGATGTTGTCAGAGACATAGCAGATAAGTGCAACATCCAGTATTCTTCGGCGAAAAGAAAAATTTACGACATAAGAAAGACAGTAATACTCACAGCAGCTGAAAATATCGAATTGAAATATCGGATTATAAATCGGGAGGTGGCAGATGATGAACAATAAAAGACGAATGGTCAGATACAGCGAAGGTGCTTTACTTTACAGTATGGGACTGACAATGTTTCAGCGGCTTGCCGGCGCTGCTGGCGCCGTATATAGGATTGAAGGAATGCCGCCACTTGTAAAGTGTGATGTATTTGAAGCTTATATCGAAAGATTTTGTGGAAGATGCTGAAGTGCAAAAATTGCAAAGGCAGATCTCGAAGGCCGCATAAAGCCTTGGGATCTGCCTTTGTGCAGTCCGTTTGTTGTATGCATCAACATTGAGCGCTTACAATTGACCATGTGAATTGTCATAGGCATTTCGAATATCATCTGGAAGGCCGCAGGGTGTTAATGCTCTGGCTTTGTCTTCGTTGCCATC
>CAZJQX010000166.1:0-1575 GCA_964548305.1 uncultured Lachnospiraceae bacterium | reverse complement strand
GTGGTCTCAATGTCGCTTGCTGTGCTGGTGAGGTCCTCCTTCATGGTCTTCTTCAGCTTGTTGAGGATGGACTTCGCGAGGCTCTCGGTGCCGGCCACCTTGACGCCGGTGCTGTAGGTCTTGCCGTCCACCAGGAGCTTGAAGGTATGGGACTCCTTGTCGGTATTCATGTAAAGAATGGTGATGGTCTCATCGCCGGTGAGCTCGTAGGTACTGTTGTCCATCGTGTCCTCGACGCCGATGGTCTCATGGTAGAGCTTGTCTGCCTGGAACTCGGTGAGGAGGTTTCCGAGGGCGCTGCCGGGCTGATAGAAGGCGAGCTCCTGTCCGCTCTTCGCGTCATGGGCGTCGTACATGAAGGAGACGTCGCTCTTCTTGAGCTGGCTCTTCGTGGCGGGCTCGTCGGCATTTGCCTTCTCTTCCTTCACGATCTTGCTGTCACGCTGCACGAGGACCTTCACGTCCACGCCGTTCTCTGCCAGCTGGTTCTCCTCATCGCTGCTCCAGAGCTGCAGCTCGTAGAAGGGATTTTCCTCGTTCATGAGATTCTCGAAGGCGGCGTCGGTGGCAGTGTCGGTGCTCAGGTAGTTGCCTACGCTGTAGACATTGCACTCCCGGATCGCTGCGAGGGCCGCTGTCTTCAGGGCGTCGCTGTCCAGGTTAATGTTTACCTTCTTATTAAGAATGCCGCTGACGTCAATGCGGGTCTTGTCCTGCTCCGAACCGATGGCGGTCTGGATGCCGTTCATGGGATTGAGCACCATGCTGGATGCAAGCAGCACAGAAACGGTGCTCTTCATTCTGTTCCTAAGCTTTCTTGTCAAATGTCTTCGCGCTCTCATAAGTCTTTCCCTCTTTTATACTTCGTCTGTGCCATCCTCCGGGAACACTTAAAGCCCTTCGGATTGATTTTTATGTTTCACAGATTTTTCACCGTTTGTGCTTAAATAATAGCATACGAATACTTATAGATTCGCTTAAAAAGAGGGTGGATTTTTGAAATTATTTTATTAAATTGCGCGTTTTGCCGAACAATGCCAGATTTTTAATGTTTTTATAGCGGAATGCATTAAAAAAGGAGAGCCTTGCAGCTCTCCCTAAAAACTATATTCAATGAGATATCATTTTATGCCATCACCAGCGACTCCGACAGCCACTCCTCGACCTGCTGCACGGAAACCTTGACTGCTCTTGCGATTTTCTCCACCGACATACCCATTTCCGCAAGCTCTGTCGCCGTCTCCTTCGCCTTCCGAAGCTCGCCGATGCCTTCCGCCTTCTGAAAATCTGCTGCCATAATCTCTCTCAGCGCGTCAAACATATCCTCTTCCTCCTCTCCGACCTGTTTATAGATCTCTTTATTTGCCGTCATCGATACTTTCAGTATCGCCTCGATCAATGTTCTTTCGTATCTACGATAACTGCTTTCTTCGAGCTCTGCAAGCACATTTTCTGCCTGCTGCTTCTCCAATCGATTCGTCAAGCTCTGCAGCCATACAGCGTCCTTCTCCGGCAGTTCGTCGCTCACAATAAGCTGTGTCGGGAACAAGCCTGCCTGTTCAATGTAGTAGACAC
>CAZJQX010000165.1:0-1634 GCA_964548305.1 uncultured Lachnospiraceae bacterium | reverse complement strand
GCGTTCGCATGAAGGATTTCTTCACGACGGTTATGGGTTATGACAACTACAGAGAAATTCCGGCCGGCTACTTCACAGAGGACAACCGGATGGAACTTCTGAAGAAGAACGGCAAGGGTACGTTCGGTCATCTCGGATTTTTCGTAGAGGACATTCCGGCGGCCATCGAGTATCTGGAGTCTGTGGGTTATCCGGTGGATTATGATACCGCGCGCTATGAAGCGGACGGCAAGACGATTCGTCTGATCTTCCTGAAAGAAGAGATCAACGGCTTCCGCATCCACATCACAGCGAAGAAACAGCCGTTCTATAAGAAAAACGATTACACAGAAATGCCGACAGTGGACTGAACGTTTCAGTACTGAAGGTATGGATTCAAAAAGAGAGATGGGCATTGCCCATCTCTCTTTTTGTCGTCAAACGGGCTCCGCTTACGGACGTCCGGAGCAATGCAGCCTGTTAGATTTTTAACGGACAGATGCTTCCCGGCCGGCTGTTGTATTCATAGCTCAGCAGCTTCTGGATAAAGAACTTCACCTGCGGAAGCTCAAAGCAGCTCTGTCGGTAGAGAAGGTAGGTGGAGCGGCGGAATTTGCTGCCGTCCCGGAAACAGAGCGGCTCAATGCTGCCGTCAAAGCCGCTGAGACAGATTTCCGGCAGCACGGTCCAGCCGATGCCGGCGGCGAGCATGGAGAGGCAGGCGGAAATGTCGTTGACCTCGAGAGGAGCGTGGTTTGTGCGGATATTCTGCTCTTCCATCCAGCGATGCAGCTGTGCCTCAAAGTCGGCATCGCTTTTCCGACGAATATAGGGGAGCTCACTGAGCGGCACATCCAGCTGCTGCCGGTTTCGTACGAGACAGACCGGTTCGGAGGAGAGCTCCACGCAGCCGTCCTTCCAGTCAAAATCGCCGCGGACGATCACCACGGAGAGCTGGTTGTCAGAGAGCATCCTGAAAAGCTGGGTACTCTGTCCCGTGGTGACGGAAATATCTACCTTGGGATAGGTCTCCATAAATTCCTTCAGCAGCGGTGCCAGCCGATAGCGGGCATAATTTACAGAGCTCCCGAGCCGGATCGAGCCGGCAATTTCTCCCTGCGAGGCGGCAGTATAGCTGCGGATTTCCTGCAGAGACTGCGCGATGCCCTGCAGCGCCGGCCGGATATGCTCCGCCTGAGCCGTGGGAATGATGCCGCGCTTTGTGCGGATGAAGAGCGTACATTTCAGATCCGCCTCCAACCGCTGAATGCGCTTCGTCACCGCCGACTGCGTAGTGAAGAGCTGCTCCGCCGTTCGCGTCACATTTTCTGTTTTCATCAGCGATTCAAAAATTTCGATATCCTTTTCGTCCATGCGGGCCTCCGACATTTGTCATTGTTCAGCGGCGTGGTGATGTAGTGCTGAACAGTTAACGATATTCTTAGATTCTTGTTTGGAATTATACCACATGAAAATCCATAATTTTACAGAATGATAAATAATAGATAAACTTTTGTCAAAAGCAAGGAAAACAAAGCCTATCCCAAGCAGTCCTTGCGTAAAGCGTTGTTATGAGAAGCAGACTAAAGCGGAGATTCACTGATTAGGAGGTCAGGATTATGTCAGAAATGAACCAGCAGCAGAGAAAGTTCCCG
>CAZJQX010000164.1:0-1649 GCA_964548305.1 uncultured Lachnospiraceae bacterium | reverse complement strand
CCGGCGGAGAGCCAGGCGGCGGGATCGCAGAACACCGCCAGGGCGTAGCTCATGACATGCATGGCGACCATGGCTGCGCCGAGCCGGGCCAGCAACTCCACCACACCGCCCATCATGGGCAGGAAGCCGTAGCCGCAGCCCTGCATCGCATTTCGGAAGATGAAGATGTAGCTCAGCGGAATGTAGAACAGCACGCAGATCCGCATGTACGTGCTGGCCCAGGGCATAAGCTCTGCGAGACTGGTTTCTCCGGAGAAGAAGAGGGGAAGCAGCGGCCGCAGCAGAAGCACACCGGCGACAGCCGCGAGAACTGCGTAAATTGTGCTGATGAGAACCGCAGAGCGGACGCCCTTCTGGATGCGGGGCAGGTCTCCCTTGCCGTAATTCTGTCCGCAGTAGGTGGACAGGGCCTGTCCCATAGCCGGCATTTCCTGCACCAGCACGTTGTGAATCTTGCAGGCCGCTGTATACGCGGCAACGGCAGTGGAGCCGAACAGGTTGATGGCGGACTGCATGATCATGGTGCCGGAGGAGGTGATGGCGAACTGCAGGGACATAGGGATGCCCACTGCCAGTTGGTGCCGGGCGGCAGATTTGGAGAAGCGCCATTCACCTGCCCGGGGCCAGAGCAGCGGCACCCGGAGACGGATGTACAGGAGGCAGAGGAGTGCGGAAATGCCCTGAGACACGGCGGTGGCAATGGCGGCGCCGGCTACGCCCATGTGGAAATTTACGATGAGCAGGAGATCCAGACCGACATTCAGTACGGCACTGAAAACCAGGAAAAGCAGCGGCATCTGGCTGTTTCCCACCGCCCGCAGGTAGGAGGAGAAGAGGTTATAGAAGACCGTGGCACTGGTCCCCCAGCTCACCAGCACGATATAGGTGTAGGCGTCCTGATAGATGTTGTCCGGCGTATTCATGAGCCGCAGCAGAGGCCCCATACCCATCACGAAGCAGAACGTCAGGACCGCCGCAACAGCCACCGACAGGATAATGCCGTTGGCCACAGAGCCCCGGACACGCTTAAGCTCCTGGGCGCCGAAGCATTGTGCTGTCAGTACCGTGAATCCTGTGGTTAATCCCTGGGACAAGCCGGTGATGAGAAAGAGAATGGTGCCGGTGGAGCCCACTGCCGCCAGGGCGGAGGCTCCCACGTAACGCCCTACAATAATGGTGTCTGCCATATTATAGAGCTGCTGGAAAACATTGCCGACGAAGAGCGGCAGCATAAACTTCAATATAATGGGAAGGGGATTGCCCTTCGTCATGTCCACCTGCATAAAAAACCTCCATAAAAAAACCGTCCTGCAAAGCAGGGCGGTCAGCATTACACGTACTGTTCGAATTACTCAGCAGAGATGGCGCCTGTCGGGCAAGCCTCCTCACAAGCTCCGCAATCGATGCAGGTATCAGCATCAACAACGTACTTGGAATCTCCAGCAGAAATTGCCTCAACCGGGCAAACAGAAGCGCAGGATCCGCAGCTTACGCACTCGTCATTAATAGAATGTGCCATAATAGCCTCCTTATTCAGAATAAATAGATTTAAGTGTAGACTGTCTCCTAACAGTCACAGTCATTTTAATATATTTTTGGAGCACTGACAAGGTGAGAAGCGCCTAATCTTTGTTTGTTTTTGAAAAAGA
>CAZJQX010000163.1:0-1660 GCA_964548305.1 uncultured Lachnospiraceae bacterium | reverse complement strand
AATTACTCTCCCGGCGGGATACAAGTATCAGGTCAAGGAGAACAAGTCGAACTGCGAGAACTACACCACAACCATCGTGGATGGAAGCGGCAATGAAATCGCTAAGACGGACAATGCTGCGAATAAGTACACAGAAATGAAGGATCCGGCAGAGCTGACAGCAGATACTACCGTATCCTTCACCAACACCTACGACATCCCGACTCCGGCGGGTATCCACCGCGACATTCTGCCGTATGTGATCAGCATGGGCATCGCACTGGCGGGGGCAGCGCTGCTGCTTCTCGAGAACCAGCGCAAGAGACGCCTGAGCAGGTGACCCGGCAATGGAAGAGAAGACATTAGAACAGGGAGCACGGGAAGCGGAGGCCAAGCCCTCCGGACCCGGCGCAGAAGACATTAACATGCAAATGCAGGCGGGCTCGGGAAATGGTGCCGGGAAGCCAGCGGCCAGCGAAGCCGAGGAAGCCGCGAAGAAGGCCCGGAAAAAACGGAAACGCCAGATCCGGGAGATCAAGAGCTTCTTCCTCCGCCTCGCTGCCATGATCATCATGCTGTACGTCCTCTTCGGCGTGGTCTTCGGCATTAAGGCAATGCCGAACGACGACATGAAGCCGAGAATCAGCGCTGGCGACCTGATGCTCTACTACCGCCTCGAGAACCGTTACGTGGCAAATGACGTCGTGGTCTTCGAGAAAGACGGCAAGACCTACGTCGGGCGCATCGTGGCGCAGGGCGGCGACACCGTTGAAGTCACCGACAGCGCGAGCCTCGTGGTGAACAACAGCACCATGATCGAAAGCGACATTTACTACAGCACACCGAAGTACGACACCGACGTGACGTACCCCCTCACACTCGCCGACGACGAAGCCTTCGTGCTCTGCGATTACCGCACCGGCGCCAAGGACAGCCGAACCTTCGGCCCCGTCAAGAAAAGCGAGTTCAAAGGGAAGGTCATCACCGTGGTGAGAAGGTCAAGCATATGATGGAACCAGGGTCGAAAAGTCAGAAATTCGATGCAGGCTTGCCTGCAAGAGAATTTCTGACCTTGAGACCCGCCAAAAACATGAGCAAGCAGCCATTTTTCGAAGGAAAATGAGCGGATTGCGAGAGCGAAGAGCTTTGCATCAGGCAAAGGTCGTAGCGATCTGACATGTCCCCGAAGGGGACTTGCCTGCGCAGCAGGTTCATTGAGAGCTTCCAGCTCGAAATGAATCCCGCGAAGCACGAAGCAATTCGTGGGTTCCATCTATGAACTATTAAATCTTAAAAACCGAAAATTTCGATTTTTAAGAACCAAAATGACACTCGCAGCCGCCGACAAAATTAAGACCCGAATTTAAGAATTCGAAAATTAATTTATTCGAGCATGAAAATGCAAGCGGCGCAGCGAAGCTTGCCTGACGCAAACAACAGTATCCTTTGACAGCCCGCCGGCCGGAGACTCCAATCCGAGCCGCCGACTAACCCTGTCTAAGAATAAATTAAAACAACAAAACCTGGTGTGGAAACCCGACCCAATAGCCAGACTTGAAATACTACACCAATCAAACAAGAAGGTAATTTGTATAGAGCAAACACCTTCACACAAAGAAAGGGAAAAGGAAACCAAAATGAAAAAGAACCTCAACAAACTCGCAACCCTCGCCCTCACCGG
>CAZJQX010000162.1:0-1660 GCA_964548305.1 uncultured Lachnospiraceae bacterium | reverse complement strand
TTGCCGGCGGCGGAAAGATGATCCTCGGCTCCGACTCCCACACCCGTTACGGTGCCCTCGGTACCATGGCCATCGGTGAGGGCGGCGGTGAGCTCAGTAAGCAGCTCCTGCAGCAGACCTATGATGTGGCTTATCCGGGTGTCATTGCCATCTATCTCACCGGCAAGCCCCAGCCCTTCGTTGGCCCGCACGACATTGCCCTTGCGATCTGCGGCGCAGTGTATAAGAACGGCTACGTGAAGAATAAGGTAATGGAGTTCGTCGGACCGGGCGTTTCTTCGATGACAACAGACTATCGGAACGGCATTGACGTCATGACCACCGAGACCACCTGCCTTTCCTCTATCTGGAGAACCGATGATGACACAAAGGCTTTTCTTGAGAAGCACCACAGAGGTGAGGAGTTCAAGGCACTGAATCCGGAGAAGGTTGCATACTATGACGGCTGCGTGGAAATCGACCTGTCCACCATCAAGCCGATGATCGCGCTTCCGTTCCATCCGTCCAATGCCTACGAGATCGACTATCTCTATGAGAATCTTACCGACATCCTGCGTGAGACCGAGAAGGCCGCTGATCAGGTGGCAGAGGGCAGAGCACATTTCACACTGCTTGATAAGGTGACAAAGGATGGCAAGCTGCAGGTACAGCAGGGTATCATCGCAGGATGTGCCGGCGGCAACTACACGAACGTAGTAGAGGCAGCTCACGCCCTGAAGGGCAAAAACTGCGGCGATGGCGAGTTCTACCTCTCCGTATATCCGTCCTCACAGCCGGTATACACCGACCTTGACCGGAAGGGACTGCTGGCAGACCTGATGGATGCCGGTGCCGTGATCCGTTCTGCCTTCTGCGGACCTTGCTTCGGTGCAGGCGACACACCGGCCAACAATGCGCTGTCCATCCGTCATACCACGAGAAACTTCCCGAACCGCGAGGGTTCAAAGCCCGGCAACGGCCAGATGTCTGCTGTAGCTCTGATGGACGCGCGTTCCATCGCAGCCACTGCTGCAAACGGCGGTAAGCTTACCTCTGCAGAGACCATGGACTGCTGGGGAGATATCCCTGAGTACAACTATGACGACAGAGCTTACAAGGCCAGAGTCTACAACGGCTGGACCAAGGCAGAGGAGGAAGCACCGCTTCGCTTCGGCCCGAACATCAAGGACTGGCCGGAGATGGAGGAGCTGTCTGAGAATGTTCTTCTGAAGGTTGCTTCCAAGATCCTCGATGAGGTGACCACGACTGACGAGCTGATCCCGTCCGGCGAGACCTCTTCCTATCGTTCTAACCCGCTGGGACTTGCCGAGTTCACACTGTCAAGACGTGATCCGGAGTATGTTGGTCGTGCGAAGGCGGTACAGGCACTGGAGAAGGAGAGACTGGAAGGAAAGATCGCTCCGGAGATTGCCGAGGTGATGCAGGTGGTGAACACCATTCCTGGACAGGAGAATGTGAAGGCTGAGGAGGTGGAGATCGGTTCCACAATCTACGCCAACAAGCCGGGCGATGGCTCAGCCCGTGAGCAGGCAGCTTCCTGCCAGAGAGTACTGGGTGCCCTCGCCAACATTACCCAGGAGTACGCAACGAAGCGCTACCGCTCCAACTGCATGAACTGGGGCATGCTGCCGTTCCATCTGAAGGGTGAGCCGACCATGTT
>CAZJQX010000161.1:0-1693 GCA_964548305.1 uncultured Lachnospiraceae bacterium | reverse complement strand
TAAGCTCTGTGTTCACAGGTCACCTCCTCGCCATAAGTCCCCATACAAACGTTTTTTTATCATATCATATAAACATTCATTTGTACATACTCGTTATAACGATAAGAAATCCCCGCCTCGGATGAGACGGGGACTTTCTTATTCAACTCTCTGCAGAATGAATGACGCGCCGATGGTTCCCTGGCCGCCGCTCAGCTCCAGATTGTCGTGCGTAATGCTTACGGTGTATGTGCCGTCCGATGCCTTGCTGCTCACAAAATTGAGCTTCAGCCGGTCGTCCTTCAGCGTGTAGGTGAAAACGTATTCCTCCTCCGGCAGGATCAGCCGCCCGTTTCCGTTCTCCTCGAATTCCAACAGGGTAATGTCGTCGGCGCTCCAGATGCCGGCCAACTCCTCCTTCGATGTCGGCTCGGCTTTCACGATGTCGCTGCCGCTCGCAACTTCTGTCTCCTCCTCAGCCTCTTCAGCTTCCTTCGAAATGTCACTGCTGCTCGCGATCTGCAGGTTCTTCTCACCCTCAGCCAATGCGATCATCGGCACAGAGGCCGCCAGCAGTCCGACAGCGACCAGTGCGGCAAGACACATTTTCCAGTTCTTTATTCTCATATTGTTTTCCTTCCGGTAATTTCGTCACGAGAAACGCTTTTATGCTGCTTCCTGTGGCGATGCGATGCCAAACAGTCACCACTATTTTTTCATCTGTCAGTTCTGCTGCCAGATGCCGTCTGCGTCAACCCTGTAGCCGTCCGGTGTGGTGGTGCTTCTCAGGAGGCAGCCTTCATTTGCGCCTTGTTCTGCTGAGAAGTAATACCACTTGTCATCAATCTGCTGCCAGCCGGTCAGCATCCGGCCGCTGTTTGTGCCGATCATCGGATTCAGGTAGTAGCGCTTACTGTTCCAGTCGATCCAGCCCATGTCCATGTAACCGTCGGCATTGAAATAATACCAGTAGGAATTGCCCTGCCAAGTGAGCTTCGTCCATCCGCTCTTCGGGTAAGTGCCATCCGTCTTCCGGAACCACCAGCCCTTTTCATCATGAACCCAGCTGCCCTGCGTGCCGATGTTTGTCACCGCCTTCATCGTGCCGGTTGATCCCGCTCCGCCGCCGCTGCTCGCAGACTTTCTGTAGCCGCAGACCGTGCAGTTCCGTCCATTGAAGCTGTGGGACGATTTATCCAGCGTTTTGCCGCAGGTGCTGCAGATCTTCCAGTGATTGTTTTTGTCACTCTGGTAGCTGTCACCCGCTGTATGGCCCGTCGCCGGAATGATTGTCTCATGCATATCCTCAATCTGCTGCAATCCATCCGCATCCTTGTAGAAATTTCCGCAGGTCTCGCATACATAGTACTCTATGTTTCCATCCTGTGTGCAGGTTGCCGATACACTTGCATGCTTTTCCAGCTTATGACCAGTGGGCTGAAGGTAAACAGCCTTTTCTTCAATACATACTATACCGAAAGCATCCTTATACATGGTATCGCATTCCGCGCACTTGTAATATGCCTTGTTGCCGGCCTCTGTGCAGGTGGGTTCTGTTGCCTCCACATAAGCCAATGTGTGCTTATGTGTCCGGTCGTAACCGCAGACCGTACAAATTGGGCTCTCATCATCCGCATAGGTGTGATTTTTCTTCTCAGTTACTCCTCCAAGGATAGGCGAACACGTTGCACGTACACACTCCTGCCAATGGCCG
>CAZJQX010000160.1:0-1728 GCA_964548305.1 uncultured Lachnospiraceae bacterium | reverse complement strand
CTGGCCTTTCCCAAAAACGCTGCTGCTCCGAAGCTGAACTTTGTTGTATTCTCATCCTCGTCTGCATCTTCAACCTTGCTGCGATGCAGATTGCTGTCGCTGGCCTTCCGCTCTGCAGCATAGCTCTGCATTCCGGTACGACCCGGAAGCGCAGCCAGACCCGGCTCTATGGCCAGGCCCAGGCACAGCAGAAGCGCCGACATTTTCCTAAAAAGTCTTCTCATACTCTGTCCCTTCTGTGGTTTTACTTGTTACTGTTTATTTGGATAAATCCCTCTTGGAGATGTCCACAATGATGTCCGCCGTCTGCTCAATGCCCAGCACGCCGGCATTGAGGGTCAGGTCGTAGTTCTGGGTCTTGCCCCAGTGCTGCTCGGTATAGTACTTGTAATTGAAGGCTCGCTTCTTATCCATATCATGAAGCATCTTCTCCGTCTTTTCCGGCTCCTTGTAGATCTCTGTGATCCGCTGTCTCCGCTTCTCAAGATCCGCATGGATAAAGACATTCAGCACATCCTTCCGCTCCCGCAGAATATAATCGGCGCAGCGTCCCACGATCACGCAGGGGCCCTTCTCCACCAGCTCCAGGATCACCTCGCGCTGCTTGCTCCAGAGATAGTCCTCGGGGCTCATGCCGGACGTCGTATTCCGCACGGAGAAGGAAAATTCAAACCAGTTCCGGGCAGATGCATACTCGCCCTGCTTCTTCACATACTCTTCCGCAAAGCCGGTCTTGTAGGCTGTCTCCTCGATGATTTCCTTATCGTAGAAGGGGATGCCGAGCTTCTCTGCCACAAGCTTTCCGATGTCCCGTCCGCCGCTTCCGTACTCTCTTGAAATCGTAATGTAGTTCGCTTTCATATATTACCTCCTATTCTCATGTATTTTTAACTCCAAATAATACCCGGATTGCTGTTGGTCTTAAATCCCAACAATTCTCAAAAGCCATTACACCCAGTATTACCTTTAAGTATTTTAAAATATCATTCCCGAAATATCAACGGATTATAGAAGTTTTTGCCACTCAAAAAGCCGGTATGGTATCCATACCGGCTTTTGTTTCTGCTTATGCCTTATTCGAAATCCAGCTGCCGTCTGTACGGAAATTGTACTCCGTACCGTTGATCAGCTGTCTGCCCAGCTGCATCTTTCCGTCAGCCGCAAAGTAATACCAGTTAAGGCCGACTCTGTACCAGCCTGTTACCATGCTGCCGCTGCCCTCAAGATAATACCAGCTGCCGTTCTCCAGATGCCATCCCAGAGCCATCGTGCCATCCTTCTCAAGATAGTACCACTTGTTTGCATCCTTAAGCCAGCCGGTGCGCATGTAGCCGTCCTGACCGAAGTAGAACCAGTGCTCTGCCTTGTTCCAGTTGATCAGCTGCCAGCCTGTAGCATAGCTTCCGTTTGCCAGCTTGAAGCGATATCCGTCGACATTTCCGGAAGCAGGACTCTGACTGATCTTCTGCCAGCTGCCGAAAACGGCCTTGCTGGTGGGTTCATTGCTGCTGCGGTCGCTGTGACTTCCGCTGTCCGTACTGCTGCTGTGCCGCTTATTTGCTTCTGTTTCTTTCTCTGTTTCTTCCTGTGTCTCTTCCTCTGGAACTTCGATACCGCCGTCATCACCGCCAAAATATCCGTTCAATGTGAAGCTGCCGTTCTTCTCAGCCATGATCCGGAGACCATCCTTCTGCGCTTTGACCTGAACTTCAATTTCGCCGTTATTTC
>CAZJQX010000159.1:0-1777 GCA_964548305.1 uncultured Lachnospiraceae bacterium | reverse complement strand
AGAACTATTTCGGCGGCGCAATGAAGACCGTTAAGGTAGGAAACACAGAGAAGGCGGCAAATATGCTCGCAGAGCTGACCGGCGCGGATTTATTCAAGATCGAGCAGAAGGTTCCGTATTCTGCAGATTACCGGGAATGTGTAGACCAGGCAAGAAAGGATAAGCAGGAGGATGCAAGACCGGAGCTCGTTTCCCTTCCTGAGAACCTCGACCAGTACGACGAGATTTATCTCGGTTATCCGAATTACTGCGGCACCATGCCGATGGCAGTTTACACTTTCCTCGAAAGCTTCGACTTCACCGGCAAAAAGATTCATCCCTTCTGCACACATGAGGGAAGCGGCCTTTCCGGCACCGAGCAGGATATTCGAAATGTCGCAAAGGGCGCAGCTGTCGGAAAAGGCCTCGCTATCCATGGAAGCAGCGTAGACAACGCGAAATCGGCGCTTCAGAAATGGATTCAGGAATGAAATGTTGTTTTCCCGAAAGCAACGAATCCCGCTCACATCAAGGAAAATCCGGGGTTCAAGCCGGCTGACTAAGTGACAGTTATCTTCCTGCTGGGCACAAAACGTCTGTAACTGTTTGACCGCAACATCAAAGTATGTTACTATGAAGCGGTTAATTGATGTTTGCGTAGCTCAGCTGGATAGAGCGTCCGCCTCCTAAGCGGAAGGTCGCGCGTTCAAATCGCGTCGCGAACAGGCTTCTGACTAAGAGGAGAATTTCTGATCGAAGTTCTCCTCTTTTTATCTAAAAAATCCGATCCGCATTGACGAAATGCTAAAAAACAGGGTGTTTATCTAATGGCCAAAATCGCCCTCCGGCAGACCCTCTGCTAAAATCGGCGAAAGGTTCCCTGTTTGCCGGTGTTTATGGGTGTAAATTCGCGACATTTTCGCTCCTGCAGACATCCTCTGCTGTCATGAAGTATATCATCGACAACTTCGGCATCGACTTCGAGTCTGAGGTCGTTGACGATACGCTATTCTTGCAGCAGCCAATCGGCTATATCCTGAATTACGATTCCTTCATAGCTGTATTTTGGATGCTTCGTCCTGGCAATAATCATTTTCGGATAAGCATCTCGAATCTGAAGCAGAGGAGAGCATTCTCTCTCAAATGTTTCCTGCCCGGAAATGTTGTCGCTGACCTGAATATAAATCTTCTCGCTGCCTCTCTGAGCAACAAAGTCGATTTCCTTTTGATAGAGCTTGCCGACATAAACATCGTATCCACGGCGAAGAAGCTCGATGCATACAATGTTTTCATATGCTCTGCCGTAATCCATATTTCTGCTCCCCAGTATTGCATATCGAATACCGCTGTCACACAAATAGAACTTTTCAGAGCTTTCAAGGTACTTCTTGCCGCGGATGTCGTATCTCTTAATATCATAAAATACAAAAGCATTGCACAGATACTTAATGTACTTGCCGACGGTTACATGATTGGTTGGGGTCTCATTTGCTGTCAGCAGCTGACTGACCTTATTAGGAGAAGTCAGGTTGCTGATGTTATCCATAAGGAACTCGCTCAGACGCTGTAGAACCAAAGTATCCGGGAGAGAATATTTCTGTACCAAATCCCTTGTAACGATCGTTTCGTAGACCTCTTTGATATAGTTTGTTCTGTCTTTTTCGGTTCTGTAAGCATAGGAGCCTGCTAAACCGCCCTTGATCACGTAATCATCAAAGAGCTTATCCTTATCCCTAATATCATCATAATACCGGCAATATTCCCGGAAGCTGAAGGGAAACACATGAATTTCAATATA
>CAZJQX010000158.1:0-1792 GCA_964548305.1 uncultured Lachnospiraceae bacterium | reverse complement strand
ATGAAGACAATTACGCCTGATTTCAAAGGGGAAAATAAGGGCCATTATGCTGCGGCTATCGAGTCGAAGGGAATGCTGTACGTTTCGGGACAGCTTTCCCTCGACCCGGACACCAGAAAGGTTCCGGAGGGCGGTATTACGGAGCATGCAAAGCTTGCGTTTCAGAATCTGAAGAGAGTGCTGGAGGCTGCAGGGCTTACAACGGACGACGTGGTGCAGTGCCGCCTGTATGTGGCCGGAATTGAAAACTGGGATGCGGTCAATGACGAATATATTCGTTTCTTTGGTGCACACAAGCCGGCGCGGATTGTTGTGTCCGTGGAGCAGCTTCATTTCGGATGTCTGGTGGAAATTGAAGCGGTGGCAGAGTGCCGTGAGGCTTGAATAATGTGGGAAAAGGAGGGATTTTTTCATGAAGATCAACGAACTGGATACACCGTCACTGATGATTGATCAGGACATTCTAACTGCAAATCTGAAGAGAATGCAGGATTATGCAGATGCGCAGCACGTCGGACTGCGTCCGCATACCAAGACGCACAAAATGCCGGCAATCGCAAAAATGCAGAAGGAGCTCGGTGCGGTTGGCATCGCCGTTGCCAAGACTGGTGAGGCAGAGGTGATGCAGACCTCCGGAATACAGGACATATTCATTGCGAATGAGGTGGTGGGAAAATGTAAGCTTAACCGCATTGCGGATCTGGACAAGGTTTGCAGCATTTCCTTCGGTATTGATTCTATCTATGAGATCCGGGAAGCAGAGGAGGTTTTTGGTGCGAGAAATCAGATCGCCAGAGTGCTGATTGAGGTTGAGGTAGGAGAACAGCGCTGCGGTGTGAATACAGACGAGGATTGTCTGGTGCTGCTCAATGAACTGAAGAGCTGTTCTCATGTGAAGCTGCTCGGATTCTTCGGTCATGACGGAAATTCCTATAATGTGGAAGATCTGCACGCCTGCGAGGAAATTTCTTCCAGCGCACAGAAGAAGCTCGTGCATTTCGCAGAGTTTGCACGTGCACAGGGCTTTGAGGTCAGTGTTGTGAGCTATGGTTCCACACCTCCACTGGTGCACCAGGTTAAGATTGAGGAAGGCATAACGGAGATTCGTCCTGGAACCTATGCACTGATGGATGTTTCTCAGGGCAATGCACAAGGAACGCTTTCTATGTGCGCGGCTTCTGTACTGGCCAGTGTACTGAGCAAGCCGACAGAGGAAAGAGTGATTCTGGATGTTGGTGCAAAGGGCATTACCATGCAGGAGAGAACCATCGGTATCTGCAATTCCAAGGGAAAGGGCCATATCAAGGGCTTCCCGAATGTGAATATTCAGCGGATTTTTGATGAGCATGCCATCATCAATGACAAATCCTTCCACGATGCGGTAAATGTCGGCGAGAAGGTAGAGATCATTCCGGTGCACATTTGTCCGGTATGCAACCTCTATAATACGGCGGTGCTTGTCTCTCACGGCGAAGTGGTTGATACACTGGAAATCGCCTGCCGCGGCAAGCTTCAGTAAAAAACTGATTTTTTATCTCCCCAAAATAAGAAAACAGCGATATTTACAGACCGGTTCCGCATCTGCGGAGTCGGTTTTTCTGCTGCATGCAGTCTCTCTTGAAGCGGATTCCTGAATTGTGTTATAGTGATATTTATGGAAGAAGCGCTGATGAAATCGGCGTACAGGTTCGGGAACGTAAAGGAGAGGACAGAATGCTGCAATCTATCGCAATCGGGCTGATTCCGGCGGTCATGTGGGGCATCGCGCCGCCGCTGATGACAAAATACGCAA
>CAZJQX010000157.1:0-1824 GCA_964548305.1 uncultured Lachnospiraceae bacterium | reverse complement strand
GGTCTTCGCATCGAACAGCTTTATGAAGCGGACCGGCTTGTCGAATGGCGGTTTCTGCAGCTCCGCGACATTGTCCATGTAGCCGTTCTGCTCGATGTGGTTGATGATCTTGTGAACAAACTCGATCTGCCGCTGGTTCAGCGACTGGTCATTGATGAAGGCTGAAAATGCCTCCATCGCCGCTTCGTGGTCAAGCTTTGCAATCCTTCGCACCAGGAGTCCGAACGGCGTATCGCCGAACTCTCGCGTGTAGTCCTCCTTGCTGCCGAGCTCACTGGTCAGTACCCGCTCCAGCTCCTCATAGTCGCCCTGAGTCAGCTTGATGTTGTGCGTCAGCTTATGGATCGCCAGCGTGTTGCCGTGCTCACCGATGTAGCGGTTCACCTTCTCCCGGTAATCCTCGAAATCATAGGCCTGCTCCAGCTGCTCGCCTTCCTTCTCATTCAGGATCGGATCCGCAAGCCGGGTCGTGATCGGCTTCTTTCCTTCCTCCCGGTCAAGGAATTTCATCAGCTCCCGAAGCTCTGTCCGTGCCTTTTCAAACAGCAGCACATCATTTGCCGTCCAGTATTCATCCGTCTGGATCTCCCGGATCAGCGGCAGCTTCTCCTTAACCTGCGGGATGCTTGCTTTCCGCTCCAGCAGCGATGCGATATCGCAAAGAGACCGCTTTGCATATTTGAACGAAGACATTTGCTCCATGGACGTCAGCATCAGCCCATACATGAAGTTGTCGAAGCGCTTCGCGAGCTCATCATTGTCCTCTGTACGTACGAGCGGCGCAATATGCTGCAGGAGTTCACCTTTGTCGCCCTCGCTGAGTGCGGCAAATGCTGTCTCCGCCTTATACTTCTCAACGTACCGTCGCTTCAGCTTCACCGAAATCAGCTCCGGATTCAGCGCTTCCACCTGCGCATGGCAAAGAGAGGCCAGCATGCTACGCCATGCCTGATACCGTTCAGGCGCATAGTCATGCTCCTGCAGCAACGACATCAGCTTCACCTGCTTCCCGAAGATGCTTTCGCTGAGCGATTTCGTCTCCTGGGACTCGAAGCCCTCCTTATGCTGCCGGAAGTATTCGAAGTTTCCGCAGTAGTCAAAGATCAGGAACCGCCGCTTATCCGTATATTCCCCGTCGATGGCGTCAATGCAGTCGAGCCCCTTGCACAGGCGCGTTCCGCGGCCGATCATCTGCCAGAACTTCGCCTTGGAGCGTACCTTCTTGAAAAAGACCAGATTTACACACTGCGGCACGTCAATGCCGGTGTCCATCATATCCACCGACACCGCGATATATGGCGGCTTGTCCGGATTCTTGAAGTCATCGATCACCGTCTGTGCATAAGAATCATCACAGATCACGCGCTGCGCGAAAACGCCCTTGTAATGCGGGTAGAGCTTGTTGAAGCGCTCCAGGATGAATTCCGCATGTCTTTTGTTCTGGGCGAAAATGATGGACTTTCCGATCCGGTCACCACCGGCCACATGAATGCCACGTTCCATCAGATCCTGCAGCACCGTATCCACCGTCGTTTCGTTGAAGATAAATCGGTTCATTGCGGCAGACGGAATAAACTCCGGCACCGGACCGTCCTCAACGAAGTCCTCCTCCAGACGCTTCTTATCGTCGTCGGACAGCTCGTCGTAGGTAATGCCTTCTTCCAGAAATTTTGTCTGCACCTCATAGTTATAGTACGGCACCAGCACATGATCCTGGTAAACCGCCGTCTCGTAGTCATAGGCATAGGTCGGCACGCCATGCTCCATCTCGAAGAAGTCATAGGTGTTCCGGTCCACGTCTGTCTTCGGTGTCGCCGTGAGGCC
>CAZJQX010000156.1:0-1853 GCA_964548305.1 uncultured Lachnospiraceae bacterium | reverse complement strand
GCCCCCTATATTTCCATATATAAAAAAGATACCCCCAAGGGGTATCTTTGTCAAGAGGGTAACATGCTCCTACAGTCGTCCATTTTGCTATATTTCGCCATACGATGGCTTATTTATGCTGTTTTGGCGATTTATACGACATATTATCGCTATATTCCGCCAGAATTTCTTTTTTCAAGATCATTACAGAAAAATCGCTCTCACAGTTTTTCTAATACATGACTAAGCATAGTTAATTTTACTTATGCTAAAAGATTCACTATAATGCGGATTGTCTTTAAAAAAACACACTTAAGAAAGAGGTACGAACATGTCACATGAAACTCAAATGCTCCTGGGATTGTTCCTGGGCATTGCTGTCATGATCTTCCTTGTCATGAAGACCAAGACGCACACCTTCATTGCATTGCTTCTCGCTGCACTCATCACCGGCCTCATCGGCAAAATGTCTCCCGGCGATGCCATCACTGCTATTCAAGACGGTTTCGGAAACACACTGAAGAGCACCGGCATTATCATCGGTCTCGGTGTAATGATGGGCGGCATCCTGGAGAAAACCGGCGCTGCAGAGCGTCTCGCCTACTCCTTCATCAAAAAGATCGGAAGCGGAAAGGAAGAGGTTGCTCTGGGTATCACCGGATGGCTGGTTTCCATCCCGGTCTTCGCGGATTCCGCAGTAGTGATCTTCGCACCTCTCTGTAAGGCAATGTCCCGTGTGACCGGAAAGTCCGTCATTGCCCTGGCTCTGGCTCTGGCCTGCGGTCTCCAGTGTACGCACGTTATGGTGCCGCCTACACCGGGTCCTCTGACCGCTGCCGGCATGATGGGTGTAGACGTTGGTCAGATGATCATCGCCGGTGCACTTATGTCCATCCCCATCCTGATTGTTGCCCTTATTTATGCAAGCTGGATCGGCAAGAAGATTTACCAGATTCCCAACGAGGACGGAACCTTCGAGCGCAAGGAGTACAAGAAGGAATATCTGAAGACCATGGATCAGCTGGATGAAATCATGGGCGGCAAGGATCTGCCGGGTCTCGGTGTATCTCTGGCTCCGATCATTGTTCCTCTGGTTCTGATTCTCGCAAAGACAGTTTCCGACTTCGTCGGTGTCAACCAGGAAAGCTTCATCTACAGCATCATTACCCTGGTGGGCTCTCCCATCGTAGCACTGGGCATCGGTACCACACTGGCTGTTTACGGCCTGGGCGGCAGACTCTCCAAGGAAGAGATCACATCCATCATGAATGAGAGCATCAAGGATACCGGTATGATCATGCTCATCACCGGTGCAGGCGGATCTCTCGGCAACATCATCAAGGTCAGCGGTATCGGCGATGTTCTGGGCGCTACCGTAGTGTCCTGGCCCATCCCGGCAATCCTGATCCCGGTAATCATCGGTGCCCTGATGCGTCTGGCTCTCGGCTCCGCAACCGTAGCCATCACCACAGCAGCTTCTCTCACAGCTCCGCTGATCAGCACGCTCGGCCTGAATCCGGTTCTCATGGCACAGGCATCCTGCATCGGCGCCATTGCCTTCAGCTACTTCAACGACAGCGGCTTCTGGGTATTCAATGGTATGTTCGGTCTCACGGAAATGAAGGACCAGCTGAGATGTAAGACCGCCGTCTCCTTCATCATGACCGGTGTCGGCATTGTCGAACTGCTGATTCTGAACATGATCTGGAAATAAAACAAAGCATATCCAAAAATATCTATCAGGCAAGTATAAAGTTTAAAACACACAAGCAGGTCGGGAACAAAATGTTCCCGACCTGCTTTTCTGCTGTATGCACAAACTTCATCGCACAGTTTCCTGTCGAAATCAACGCATTTTTGCAAAAAGTTCGTGT
>CAZJQX010000155.1:0-1858 GCA_964548305.1 uncultured Lachnospiraceae bacterium | reverse complement strand
ATCTGTCTGCGCGGCGCCCGTAAACATTTCTATGTTTGTATAACAATTTATATCACGCGCAGCAAATCTGTTCAATAATTTTTTCTTCAAAAATATAGTTTTTTATATATCGCACAAAAAAGCGCTTCCCATTTCGTACAGAATCCCGAATTTATATAGTTTTTTATACGAAATGATCCGACAGGTATTCCATAGATCAATGGATTCCTGCCGGATCGCTTCTTCGCGTATATACTTTTTTATATCCCCGTATACCTTCAGCGCTTTCCCTTCGCTTCATCGAGGTAGCTGTAAACGGTGATTCTGGACACGCCCATCAGCTCCGCCACCTTGTCCATGGCGCCTTTCACCAGGAATATGCCCTTGTCGTCCATAAACTTTACCAGCTCCACGCAGCGCTTGCGGTTCAGGTTTTTGGCATCATTGGGACCGATAATCTGCATAATCAGGTCATCGATAATCGCCATGACATCCTGCCCGGAGTTTTCCTCCTCCTTCGCTGTCTGCTCATTTTCTGCTCCGAAAAAGGCATTCAGGCTCTCCTGCATCATCCGGTATCTCGTCATATCATAATTGATGCATATCATGCCGATCAGCTTCTTTTTGTCCCGGATCAGAAGAGAAGACGAACGGATCTTTTTCCCATCTGTCGTCTCAAAGGTGTAATTGATCAGATGATCCTCCTTGAAATCCTTGCTGAGCAGCACGTTCTTGATCAGATGGTCAAAGGACTGTCCCTTGGCGCGTCCCGTGACCTCCCCATTTACAACATACACCACGGACTGCTCCGGATTTTCCAGATCGTGTACCACCACTTCACATTCCTTCCCGAAGGTGCCTGCAATCAGATCCGCCATCGGAAAATACATTTCTAAAATTGAATTCATCTCTACTCCCTCAATAAAACTCGATCGGCGACGCCAGATTGGCCAGCAGCGCCGCCACACTCCACGCCGTTACCACACTGGATTTCGGATTCTTCGCATCCGGTCTGGACGAAACCTGCAGCACTGCGGTAACCGTATCATTTTCCACCGTGATCTTGTGCGTATTTGTGCTTTTGCCGGGGCAGCTTGTGATCAATGTCTTCATCGCATCTACGCCGACACTCGCCGAGGCAGAAGCCACCGCCACATTCACATTTTTCGGAAATGCCGCAATTGCATCTCGGGCCGTGCCATCAAAAACAAGCTCCTCCTCTGTTTCCGAAATACTTCTTCCCGCAAGTCCGGGTGCGCCGGCAAGCCCCTTCGGCGCCTTCCATGTTTCAATCCGCCCGACTGCATTTCCCATCAAAGCAATGCTTTGGAATATGTCAAAGCCGCCGACCGCACCAGATGTAACATATACTTTTTTATCCGACTGCATCGCCGCATGCTTCAGCGCCGCGGAAAATGCATCATCCGCCAGCGCACCGACTGAAGTGAGCACCAAATGCTTTCCGGCATTCAGAACCTGCACGCCGTAGGCACGCGCAGCTTCCACTCCGGCAATTTCCACCACATAATCCGCCGTATCCTTAAGAAGCGCCTCAAGACTCGGATAAGTGGAAATTCCACGTTTCGACAGCTCCTCCTCATGTTTCTCAATCGAGCGTGACCATACGCCCGCAAGCGCATACTGCTCCGAAAGCTTTGTCTGAATCACCTCTGCGAGAATTTTTCCAAGCGCACCATAACCGATGATCGCCACCTTTTTCATCACAATCGCACCGCCTTATAGAATATTATACAAACATAGCATAAACTATAACGTGTTCCATTTCAAGGGACTGTTTTTCATACATGAACGCATTAAAAAAGACCGCAGCCTTCGCTGCAGCCTCCTTCTCAAATTTTGTTTCATGATTCCCCAAACT
>CAZJQX010000154.1:0-1906 GCA_964548305.1 uncultured Lachnospiraceae bacterium | reverse complement strand
AAAACAATTGCTCGTGAATATCATTTAACTACAATTATTGTAACTCATGATCCTGAGGAGGCGTTGACCTTGTCGGATCGAGTATTGATTATTAATCAGGGCACAATTGCTCAGTATGGGCAGCCTTCTGAGATTATTGAACAGCCTAATAACGATTTTGTACGTAAATTTATTCTTAACCAGTTGGAAATTAAGCGTAACAATATCTATGCTCTCTTTGGAGGTTCCAGCTTGAAAGAGCCTTCTTGTGTGAGGTGCGTATGAGACGTCGTAATAAGGGCTTGATGCTAATCTTCATTGTTTTAGCCGCTATTTTTACAGCTTTTTTAATCATTCCGGTGCTGCGACTTTTCTTCAAATCTTTTTGGACCGGCAGCGGATTGAGCTTGGAATATTATGTTTCAGTTCTGACAGGTAAGCACTTCGGCAAGATTTTGGCAAACAGCTTTATTGTATCTGCTGTTTCGGCAGTTGTCGCTGTTTTGATCGCATTTGTCATGGCTTATAGTGTGCATTACACCAAAATTTCTAAGGGTGCAAAGAAAATCTTGCAGGCTATCGCTGTTTTGCCTATGTATTTGCCAACTATTACCTATGGCTTTGCTATTATTTATTCTTTTGGAAAGCAAGGATTGATAACAAGGCTTTTTGGACATCAGCTTTTCAATATCTATGGCTTCGGCGGTCTGTTGGTAGGATATGTGATTTATACCGTTCCGGTGGCTTATCTCCTGATTCATAACACCATGAGCCATGTGGATAAGAAGACCATAATAGTATCAAAAGCCATGGGAGACAGACCAATTTCCACTTTTTGGATTGCTGTTTTAAGACCTCTGCTTGGAACATTGGTGGGAGCATTTATCCAGACATTTTTCCTTTGCTTTACGGATTTCGGAATTCCGGCTTCTGTAGGTGGAAAGTATGATGTTATTGCTACTACTCTTTATAACGAGATGCTTGGCGGAATCCCGAATTTCAGCAAAGGAGCAGTGGTATCGGTTATTATGCTGTTACCTTCTATAGTAAGCATTTTGCTCTTACATTACTTGGAACGTTACAATATTCGCTATGACAGAATCCGCGATGTGGAACTCAGAAAGAATACACTTCGTGATACAAGCTGGGGAATCAGCAGTGCGATTTTGTCTCTTTTGATTCCCGTCATGTTTGCGGTGATTTTCATAATACCGTTGGTGGAAAGATGGCCTTATAAAAACGGATTTACCTTGGAACATTTCCAGGCTGTATTTGCGGATAGTGAATTGGTAACTGTCTATTTACATTCCGTTGAAATGGCAGCTCTAACGGCACTTTTTGGTACTTTGATTGCCTATGGAGCAGCCCTTATTACGGCAAGAAGTACGTTGCCTAAATTTTGTAAGAACATTATCGATGTAATTGCTCTGGTGACCAATACAATTCCGGGAATGGTAATGGGCTTAGCCTTGATGTTCCATTTTTCCGGAAGCTCATGGCAGAACACATTCAGACTTATGGTTTTGTGCAATATTGTGCACTATTTTTCAACACCATATTTGATGATGAAGAATTCTCTTTCAAAGATGAATGCCGGTTGGGAAACCACAGGCACGCTAATGGGAGACACTTGGTTGAAGACTATTTTACGAGTAGTTACACCAAATGCGGCATCCAGTCTGATAGAGGTTTTCAGCTATTACTTCATCAATTCTATGGTAACTATCAGTGCTCTGGTATTTATTACAGGAGCAAAGACTATGGTACTTACTACCAAGATCAAGCAGTTGCAATATGTGAATAAATATAATGAAGTATTTGTTCTCTCCTTGCTGATTTTGGCAACCAATCTGCTTGCAAAGGCCATTTTTACATGGCTTGCAAATAAACGTTCAAAAAAAGTCAAAAACTAAGCGTGAAAGAAAGG
>CAZJQX010000153.1:0-1918 GCA_964548305.1 uncultured Lachnospiraceae bacterium | reverse complement strand
CCGCCGCTACAGAGTACGGAAGGACATGAAGTGGAAGGCAGAAACCGAGTACGGCGCACTGGACATTACCATCAATCTCAGCAAGCCGGAGAAGGATCCGAAGGCGATCGCGGCAGCCGGCAAGGCAAAGCAGACCGGCTATCCCAAGTGCCAGCTCTGCCGTGAGTGCGAGGGATATGCAGGCCGTGCGGATTATCCGGCCCGGGAAAACCACAGAATCATTCCGATTACGATACAGAATAAGCCCTGGGGCTTCCAGTATTCGCCCTATGTTTACTACAATGAGCACTGCATCGTGCTGAACACGGAGCATACGCCGATGAAGATCGACCGGGCAGCCTTCCGGAAGCTTTTCGATTTCGTTGCGCTGTTCCCGCATTACTTCGTGGGCTCCAATGCGGATCTTCCGATTGTGGGCGGCTCGATTCTGGCACATGAGCATTTCCAGGGCGGACATTATGATTTCGCCATGGCGAAGGCACCGGTGGAGAGAAGCTTTACTGTGGCAGGCTATGAGGATGTGGAGGCCGGCATTGTGAAGTGGCCGATGTCTGTGATTCGTTTGTCCGGTACGGACACCGAGCGCATCACAGAGCTTGCGGATCGGATTCTCACAAAGTGGAGAGGCTACACCGATGAGAGTGCCTTCATTTTCGCAGAGACGGACGGCGTGCCGCATTCCACGATCACACCGATCGCCCGGAAGCGCGGTGAGAAGTTCGAGCTCGATCTGGTGCTTCGGAACAACATCACCACAGAGGAGCATCCGCTCGGCGTATTCCATCCGCATGCGAAGCTTCACCACATCAAGAAGGAGAACATCGGCCTCATCGAGGTAATGGGTCTCGCCGTGCTGCCGGCCCGTCTTCGTCAGGAGATGGAGGATCTCAAGAAGGCCATTCTGGCCGGAGAGGACCTCACGAAATCGGCATCTCTCGAGAAGCACGCCGAATGGGTGGCTGAATTCCTGCCGCAGTACCCGGAGGTCAATGCCGAAAACATTGACGCCATCATCCAGGCCGAGATCGGCAAGGTTTTCCTGCATGTGCTGGAGGACGCCGGCGTCTACAAGCGCACACCGGAGGGACAGGCGGCATTCGACCGGTTTGTGGAGAGTCTCTGAGGGCGCTATGTGCCAGTGGCACATGCTTAGCGCCGACCGGAGCGTAGATGCGAGAGCGCAATGCGCGCAGCAATTCGTGTGTCTTCAGTACTAAAAGAGTGAAGGGGAGGGCAGAGTGCCCTCTCCTTTTAAAATACGGCAAATGTTTTACTGGCTTGACAATATTTGTTTTGCGTATTACATTCGTATTACAAATAATAAAGGAGGAAAATTATGTCTACAATTAGTCTTAGAGTGCCGGATGAAGAATTGTCCTTGTTTAAGGGATACGCCAAAATCAACAACAAGAGTCTTTCTGATGTCATCAGAAGTACGATGCTTCGGTGCATTGAAGATGAGTATGATGCAAAAATCTTTGCAGAATATGAGAAGGATAAATCAGAAGGAACAGTACAGACCTATACACATGATCAGGTATGGAAAGAACTCGGCCTATGAAGTATGAAGTGAAATATACTGAGAAGGCATTAAAATCATTAAAAAAGCTGGATCGTTCAGTGCTGGTAATGATCAAGGCATGGATTGAAAAAAATCTGGTCGATACGGAAAATCCGAGGGCGCATGGAAAAGGATTGACTTCAAATCGCAGCGGTCAGTGGAGGTATCGCGTCGGAGCATATCGTGTTCTAGCAGAGATACAGGATGATGTGCTGGTGATTCTACTGATTGACATAGGGCATAGAAGCAGTATATACGATTCATAAATCAGAGGGCTTCGCACAATCTTGGCTTGTGCGAAGCCTTTTTAAAGTATGAAAATATTTCCGGATGTACGAATTGCGTGTATAATATAAA
>CAZJQX010000152.1:0-2003 GCA_964548305.1 uncultured Lachnospiraceae bacterium | reverse complement strand
GGATGATGCAGCCTGCTCCATCGCCAGTGCCATGCATGCCGAAAAGCTGGCTTTCCTTACCGATGTAGAGGGTCTCTACCGGGATTTTGAGGACAAGGATTCCCTCATCACCAGCCTGACACTGGAGGAGGCAGAGGATCTGATTCACTCCGGCACCTTGGGTGGGGGAATGCTGCCGAAGCTCGGCAACTGCGTGGATGCCATGAAGATGGGCGTTAACCGCGTGCACATTCTGGATGGCAGAATTGCGCACTGCCTGCTGCTGGAGATCTTTACCAATAAGGGTATCGGAACCGCCATCAAGAAGGAAATCGATCCGGTGCTGAACTGAGAGGGGTAAATATAATGAAATTTATGGATGAAGCAATCGTAAAGGGCTCTGTGGTGACGGACCGGATCATCAAGGAAGGTGAAGAGGTACTGTACAAGACCTACAACCGCTTCCCGGTGGTTTTCGATCATGCGGAGTCAGTGTATCTCTATGATGCCGCCGGAAAAAAATATCTCGACTTCGGCGCCGGCATTTCCGTAATGGGTCTCGGCTATTCCAATCCCCATGTGCAGGAGGCCATGATCGCACAGATTCAGAAGGGCCTGCTGCATACCTCCAACCTCTTTTACAATGAGCCGGCGGTAGAGGCAGGAGAGAAGCTTCTGGCAGCGGCACAGATGGACAAGGTGTTTTTCACGAACTCCGGTACAGAGGCCATCGAGGGCGCACTGAAGATCGCAAGACGTTACCAGTACAATAAAAAGGCAGACAAGACCGAGATCATCGCTATGGAGGGTTCCTTCCACGGACGTTCCATGGGCGCGCTTTCCGTCACCGGCAAGGATCATTACCGTGCGCCCTTCGCACCGCTGATCCCCGGCGTGAAGTTTGCGAAGTACAACGACCTTGATTCTGTTAAGGCACTTGTTAATGAGCATACCGGTGCCATCATTATGGAAACCATTCAGGGCGAGGGCGGCATCTATCCTGCCACAGAGGAATTCCTCAAGGGCGTTCGGGCGCTTTGCGATGAAAATGACATGCTGCTGATTCTGGACGAGATCCAGTGCGGCATGGGCCGTTCCGGCTACATGTTTGCATGGCAGGAGTACGGCGTGAAGCCGGATGTGATGACCATAGCAAAGGCCATCGGCAATGGTCTTCCGGTCGGCGCCTTCCTGGCCTGCGGTGAAGCCGCAAGCGCCATGGTTCCCGGCGACCACGGCTCCACCTTCGGCGGAAATCCCTTCGTTTGTGCTGCAGCCTCCGCTATCCTGGATGTTTTCAAGGAAGCCGACATCCCAGGTAAGGCTAAGGAGAGCGGAAAGCTTCTCTGGGATGCACTGGACAGTGTAGCTGCCAAGTATCCCGCCCTTGTGAAGGAGCACCGCGGCAAGGGCCTGATTCAGGGCCTGGAGTTTACGGATGCTGTTCAGGCCGGTGAGATTGTGAAGAAGGCGCTTCTGGAGCAGCAGATGGTGCTCATTGCCGCAGAGCACAACACTATCCGCTTTGTGCCGCCTCTCGTGATCGAGAAGCAGCACATTGAGGAAATGCAGGAGAAGCTGGAGAACGTGCTGGCGGAGATGTAAAGTCTTGCTGAAACAAAAATAAATATGGAAATATATTCCTATCCCCTGGTTCAGACCGGGGGATTTTTTTGTTAAAAAATGCAAAAAAATGAATTTTCGTGTAAAATTGTCATAATTTCTGAAATGTACCTGAAAAAGAACAAACAGATGGCTGTAAAACTTAAAAATTGTAGAATATTGACATTTTGTATGTTGAAAAGTATGTGGATCGCGTACAGGAGAAGGTGTATACCAGGGATCTGTTCAGGAGAGATTGATTGGTATATACCGTAAAGACTTGTGAATCTAATCTTTACAGTATATACTTTCAATGAGTAGGAGGAGGTGTTTTGTATGGCAGTAAAAGCTATGAACTTCAAAATGGAAGAAGCAGATATTCTTGATATGAAGGCGGTTGCTGGAGTGTACAACATGTCAGT
>CAZJQX010000151.1:0-2026 GCA_964548305.1 uncultured Lachnospiraceae bacterium | reverse complement strand
GCATTGAGCTCCGCAGCCGGAAGGCCGGCGGACTCTGGACCGTCATCGGCGGGCAGTAAGAACTGTTTGGCATCACATCGTCCCATCGCTTTGCGGTGCGCGATTTGGCTAAACAATGGCAAAGAGTAGTAAGTAAGCTTTTACATATTTATAGAGGAAAGAGCTATGAAAAGACATAAAAGAATGAACAGGAGAATGACCGATCGGCTGAAGAGCACCGTTTCCGTACTCCTCGTTTCCAGCATGGTCCTGAACCCCCTGAGCGGCATTCAGACCGCCATCGGATCGGAGCTGAACTCCACCAGAGTGACCGTAAAAGGCAGCAAGGCCAGCATTAACCTGTCCTCCGCTGCACTCCGCGAGGCCGCAAGCTACGCTATCCAGAACGGTGTGACCTTCACACCGGAGGCCTATGTGGGACTCGACACCGCAACAGACGCCGCCTTCGAGAATATCCTCACCCAGGGCTCCAGCCTCTATGAGCTGGACCTTTTTGACGCTGAGGACCAGAACGTCTTCACCGAGGCAGGCATTAACGTGAAGCTCCTGATCCAGAAGGATCCGAAGTCCGCAGACGCCGACCTCGATACCGCGAGCGCCAGCAACCTGAAGCGGAAGACGAACGTGAGCTTCGACTACCAGGCGAAGGACAACCGCGGCAAGGAAATTCTCTTCTATCAGAAGGGAAGCGCACTGGACAGCCTCATCGGCAACTTCATGCTCGAAGACATTAAACATACAGAGCTGACAGAGGCCGAGACCGCCGAGGACAACAGCACCTACGAGCTGACCGGCAGCGAGACCGTCACCATCCTGTATATGAACACCGACAAAGACGCGCACACCTTCAGCCTCTCCGTGGACGGCAAGGCCTTCTCCGGCTCCGTTAAGGTAGAGGGCAATGAGAGCGCCGTTTCGAAGCTGAAGAAGCAGCTCAAGAAGACCGCGAAGGAGGAGCTCACCGGCACCACCGAGGCCACCGCAGAGGTGACAGAGGCGACCACTAAGGCCGCTGAGACAGAAACCTCAGCTAAGACAGAAAGCTCAGCAGTGACAGAAACTTCAGCAGTAGCAGCAACAGAAACCTCCGCAGCAACCGAGAGCTCAGCAGTGGCTCAGGATAATGTTGTCGCTTCCGAGGCAGCCACCAAGGCCGAGGAAACCACAACCGCTGCTGAAACAGCTGAGACCACAACGACCGCAGCTGCTAAGGAAACAAAGAGCAGCAAGAAGGAAGCCGAGACGCAGACCGCTGAGGTAAGTCAGGAAGAGACCACAACAAAGGAAACCAAGGCTGAGACCAGCAAGGCCGAGAAAACAGAGAAGGCCGAGTCTGTGGCAGAAGCCGTGACCAAGGAGGTTGAGCAGATCTCCGGTGAAAATACAGTAACCGCCATCGGATCTTTCACACTCCAGAGCTTTTTTGAGGAAGCCGAGGCCCAGGAAGTAAAGATCGTTGAGGAAACCACCAAGGCCGCTGAGGAGAAGACCGCCGAGACCGAGAAGGAAACCGAGGCTTCTAAGGAAGAAAGCACAGCCGCAGAAACCACAGCAGAAGCCAAGGCATCGAAAGAAACAACTGCTGCGGAGACCACAGCGGTAAATAAGGAAACAACCGCTGCCGAGACAACAGCAGAGAATAAAGAAAGCACAGCCGCTGCAGAGACCACAACAGCTGTCGAAACAACTGCAGCAGAGAGCAAGGTGGAAACCGCAGCAGCTGAGACAACAGCAACCAAAGAAACCGAGACCAAGGCCATCACCTCTATGGATGAGAGCCTTGCAGAGGAGCGGACCAAGCTCCTTTCCGAGCAGACCGTAGCGGACCTCGCTGTAAATACCGTCAGCGCCAAAGCTGTACAGTATACGCTGGATGACCTCACAAGCGACTTCAAGTCCGCTGACCTCGGCGCATACCTCGTAAAGGTTTATCCCGTAGACAAGAATGCCATCGACGACGGCTGGACTCTGAAGGCCACCGAGCTCCTCAAGGAAGAGCAGACCGATGCAGACGCCAAGACCGAGA
>CAZJQX010000150.1:0-2054 GCA_964548305.1 uncultured Lachnospiraceae bacterium | reverse complement strand
GGAAATCGTCAGAAAACTGCGAATGAGTTGGGCTGTACCCGGGCAACACTCTGGCGCAAAATGAAAAAATACGGGATTGAATAATTCGATGGTGACCGCCTTGACAAAATCCGAAATCAGATTTACCATGTTATCCGATTTCGGATTTTAAAGGAGGTTATTATGGACATGCAGCTTTCCGGACACTTTAGCTATCGGAAACTGATCACCTACGTTCTCCCTTGCATTGCAATGATGGTGATCACTTCGGTTTACAGCATCGTGGATGGTTTTTTTGTTTCGAATATTGTGGGGAAAAATGCCTTTGCCGCCGTCAATCTGATTATGCCCGTACTAATGGGCATCGCAGCCTTCGGCTTCATGATCGGTACCGGCGGCAGCGCACTGACGGCCTATTATATGGGACAGCAGGAGCAGAAGAAGGCAAATGCAATCTTTTCCATGCTGATTGAGCTGATTTTAATCGGCTCCGTCATCGCTGCTGCTCTCGGCTTCATTTTCATGCCGCAAATTGTGAATTTGCTGGGCGCAAGCGATGTGATCCGCAGCGATGCGATTCTCTACGGACGGATATTGATTCTGGCGGAACCCTTCTTTATGCTGCAGAACAGCTTTCAGAGCTTTCTCACAACAGCAGGAAAGCAGCGCATGGGCTTTTGCATTTCCGTCTGCGCCGGTGTCACCAATGCTGTCATGGACTACGTTCTGATTGCACTGTGCGGCTTCGGCATCCCCGGTGCAGCCTTTGCAAGTCTACTCGGTCAGGTCATCGGCGGTTTGGTGCCACTGATTTACTTTCTGCGGGGCGGCAGCGGTAATCTCAAGCTGGTGCGTTCCGCCTTTGATTTCCGGCTGATTCTGAAGGCCTGCAGCAACGGCGCTTCAGAGATGATGACAAATCTTTCCGGCTCACTGGTTTCGATCCTTTATAACTACCAGCTGATGCGCCTTGCGGCGGAGGACGGCATTTCCGCCTACGGCGTTGTCATGTATGTCTGCTTCATTTTCCTCGCCATCTTCCTGGGCTATGCCATCGGCATCAACCCGATTATCGGCTACCATTACGGCGCCGGAAACAAGGACGAGCTGCACAGCATCTGGAAGAAGAGTCTGATTCTCATCAGCATCACCGCCGTCATGATGACCGCGCTTTCCGAGCTGTTGGCGCTGCCCATCGTCCGGATCTTTGTGGGATATGATGAGGCACTCTGCCAGATGACGCAGAAGGCCTTCATGATGTATTCCGTGAGCTACCTCATTTCCGGTTTCAACATCTTCGGCTCCGGCTTCTTCACCGGACTCAACAACGGTTTGATTTCAGCACTGATTTCCGGCCTCCGCAGTCTGGTGTTCGAGATGCTTTCGGTGCTTCTGCTTCCGGTTTTCTTCGGCATCAACGGCATCTGGTCGGCCGTGACCGTTGCAGAACTGCTGACACTCTGTGTTACGATTCATTTCTTCCGGTGGGGGCGGAAAACCTATGGCTACTGATGTATTTTCGGATAATGTCTTCGGTTCAAAAGACGAAGACACGCTCGCGGATCTTCGCCGCTACAATCAGCTCTGGAAGGCCCAGGATGATATGTGGGCTCAGGCGGCAAGGCGCACCGACATTTCCCCGACGGCCTTCTGGATTCTGTACGTTCTTTATATAGAAGAAGAAAATGTTACGCAGGCGGATCTCTGCGAGCGCTGGTTTTTCTCGCGGCAGACCGTCAATTCCGCGGTGAAGAAGCTGCAGACGGAAGGGATTGTGGTACTTGAGAACGCAAAGGAGCGCGGCAATGTGAAAGTGCTGAAGCTGACGGAGGCCGGCCGGGAATTCGTGAATGCTCGAGTGAAGCCGCTGGCAGATGCGGATTTTCAGGCCTTTGCCAGCTTTTCACCTGAAGAACGAAAACTGCTTCTGGCACTTATGCAGCGGCAATTGGATGTTTTGCAGCAGCAACTGCAGCTGCAGACGGATGCGGAATAAAGACAAGTCCAGGAAAAAAACTTCAGAACTTAGGGATTGCCTGTATTATGCGGATAAATCAACATTTAACCGCATAATG
>CAZJQX010000149.1:0-2101 GCA_964548305.1 uncultured Lachnospiraceae bacterium | reverse complement strand
CCTGTTTTCATCGGAAATGTTGATTAAATCAGCGTTTCCTTAACTGATGCAACAGTACCGTAGGCATTTATAGGCTTGTCGGTAAAATACTCACTGTCCTCGGTGTCTATGGACTCATTTTCTGCCGGAGTTTCCGAAATCTCCGCGATAGTTGTTTCCGCTGCCGTAGTGGTTTCAACTGCCGCAGTGGTTTCCTCTGTATTTTTTTATTTGAACAGGCGGCTGTGACAATGGCTAAGGAAGCACATACAGCAGCCAGCATTATTTTCTTTTTCATAAACCTGACTCCCAGGCTCCGTCTCACTACTGCTTATTAAAAAACACCGCGGTTTCGGAGCTTCAGACCTTAACATCCAAGATGAAAGGTTTTTTTGAATTTTCTTTATAATAGAAAAAAACGTGTCCATTCTGTGCACAAATCCTTACGGGAACATTACGGCTTATGAATGTTTTCTGAGGCTTTCTGTATCATGAAGCGCGGGGCAGTCCGTTTAATACGCCGCGCCGAACGGGTTACTCTATGCATCCAAGCTTCGCCGTATACTGCTTTATGCAAATGCCGGCGTAGATTGCGGTAATAAGCTCAGTAACGGGCATTGCAAACCAGATTGCGTCTGCATTGACCATAAGAGGCAGCAGGAGTATTAAGGCCCCGCTTATCACCATGCCCCGCGCCACGGAAACCACAAAGGCTGCCTGCGGCTTCATTATCGACTGGAAATAGTAGGTCGAAAATATATTAAAGGGCAGCAGAAGGAAGGATATGGAATAGGCACGGATTATGGCCGGTGCTATCCTTAAGACCTCCTCGGTAGGGCTCATAAATATACGGATGTAGAGGTTGGGTGCGGCCAGACTTAAGGCAGTCCAGAATATTCCGAAAAAGGCTGTGGAATACAGTGAGTACTTAAGCGTTTCCCTGATGCGCTGTCCCTTGGCGGCACCGAAATTGGTTGAAATAATAGGCTGTGCTGCCTGGCCTACGCCGTAGGCACAGCACTGGACGAAGGTGCTTATGTTTATAATCGGTCCGTATACGGAAAGGGCATTGGTTCCCAGATATTTCATAATCTGCCTGTTGAAAAGAACGGTAAGAATGCCCATGGCGAAATCCACGAAAAACGATGAAAATCCGCTCACGGTTATCTCACCGAATTTATGCACAGGCTCATCCGGAAGGACAAGCCTGAGCGTACATTTTTTTGTAAAGAAATGCACAAGAAGCACGATAAAGGATATGACAGAGCCTATGGCTGTGGCGAGTCCCGCACCGTATACGCCCATGTCGCAGGTAAATACAAAGAAATAATCGCCGAACACGTTAAAAACACCGCCTGCCATAACCGCGGCAGTCGCAAGTCCGGGCGCTCCGTCGTTTCTCAGGAAGGCAGCCAGAAGCTGGTTAAATAAAAACAGCGGAAGCACAAATTTTATGGGCCGCATATACCTGACCGCATAATCCAAAAGCGTTTCATCGGCGCCGAAAAATATGAGAAGCTCATTCTCGAAAAATATTATAAAAGCCCAGGACAGCGCTGCGAGAATAAGTGAGAAAATAAGAGCAGCAGTGAAGTATTTGTTTTCAGCGCGCCCCTTATCTATGCCGCCGCCTTTTTTTATACTGTAAATGACACTGCCGCCGATGCCGGTAAGCAGGCCGAGTCCGTATATAATATTCCATATCGGCGCAACCACTGCGAGCGCGGCAGTACCGTTGGGACCATGATACTGACCGACCATAGCCATGTCCACAAGTGAATAAACGGACGTTATAAGTGTGCTGCCAAAGGCAGCAGCGAGGTAGTTAAAATAGATTTTTTTTACATTTCCGGTTAAAAGATTCATGGTGTTGCCGCCAAATAACGATGCTGGGTGACACTAGAAAAGCCGGATAAGATACAGGGTTGTCTCCCCGCGTCTTATCCGGCCGATAATTCATAAAATCCGCCCTCCGACTTTCACGCAAGATACTAGCATTTTGCCGTGAAAGTGTCAAGCCCGAGCCGCGTCAAACTCGTTTGTCCCCGGGCGCCTGAAGCCGCCTCGGGTCCTAAACTCAGACAAGAGACGCTTAGTCGGGCAGGCGAACTCTCTCATCTCA
>CAZJQX010000148.1:0-2117 GCA_964548305.1 uncultured Lachnospiraceae bacterium | reverse complement strand
CGGGCGAAGGCCAGTGTTGCCTCGGAGTGATAGCGTCCGGGCGGAAGTGCGATGCCGAGGTCGATGGAGGAGCCCTCTGCACCGAGGGAAATGAATTCCGCATTGCGGAAGTAGTGCCGCGAGCTGTAGTAGGTGAAGGCCAGTCCCTGCCCGCAGGAGCCGAGGGCGGCGGCAAACAGAGCGGAGAGCTTCTCGTTGCAGGTGATAGGTGTCATGCCGATGCGGCTGAAGCACCGACGGGCCTCCCGGCCCAGGATGGTGTCGTAGTCACTCAGGAAAAATTCATATTCCATGGCATCGCGAAGATCGATATATTGCGGAATCTGCGAGGTGGAAAAGTCTGTGTTCGGATGGACATGCTGCATGATGGGATGATCGGCACTGGTGATGAGGCAGATCTCGTCCTTCATCAGAAAGCGGGTGGAGATGCGGCTGTCGGTCGTGGGGAGTACCAGCAGGGCGATGTCGATCTCTCCCTTCAGCAGCTGCTGTTCAAGCGCGAGAGAATTTTCCTCCACAAACTCCACGTCAATGTGCGGGTAATCCAGATGGAAGGCACTCAGCACCGACGGCAGCAGGTAGGATCCCCGAAAGCTGCTGATGCCGACAATCACGCGGCCGCGCTGCAGTGCCGAGAGATCCTGCATTTGCTCCTCTACCGTATGCAGGCTGGAGAGTGTTTTGTAGGAAAAATCCAGCAGAAGCTTGCCGGCTTCGGTGATGCGGACGCCCTTGCTGGTGCGGACAAAGAGCTTGGTGCCGAATTCGTTCTCAAGCGTGGTGAGAAACTGGCTGAGACTGGACTGTGCCATGTACAGGCGCTCCGCCGCGCGGGACAGACTTTGCTCTTCGGCAATGGCAATGAAGTAGCTGCATTCCTTTAAATTCATATGAAAACTCCCGAAACTAAGTGTAATGACATTATCCGGCAGTTTTTCGGAAAAGGGAAGATGGAATATTGGGAAAATGCTATCGGTTCTGCCGATGGGACGCACAGGCAATCCTGCCTTGCACCGATAACAGAAGACTGGTATAAATAGAGCGTAAAGTTATTGCAGAGACCCGAATGAGGAGGCAGATATGGGGGAAATATCAATGAAGGGTGTATGTGACATGCACGTACACACCAATCCTGATCTGCGGCTGCGGGCCTACAATGACTTTGAGTTGGCAGATGCTGCTGTGAGAGTCGGCGCAAGAGCCATTGTGATCAAATCACATCTGGGCTTTACCGTGAACCGTGCGTATCTCACCAATGAGTATGTGAAGCGTACCTACGGGGAAAATACCGGCTTCACGATGTACGGCGGCGTGGTCATGAACAAGGTGATCGGCGGCATTAACCCGGAGGCAGTGGAGAAGGGACTGAAGCTTGGTGCGAAGGAAATCTGGCTGCCGACACAGTCTGCGAAGCGTCATCTGGAGAAGATGGGGCAGAACCCGGCCGACGGCATTGAAATCGTACGGGACGGCAAGGTGGTGCCGGAGCTGAAGGATGTTTTTCAGCTGATCAAGGACTACGATGCGGTGCTGGGAACCGCGCATGTATCGCCGGAGGAGGCCTTCGTTGTGGTGGAGGCTGCCCGGGATGCCGGTGTGAAGAAGATTGTGGTCACCCATCCGGAATGGTGGGTAGTGGGCATGAGCATCGAGGATCAGGTGCGGCTCGTAAAGGATTACGATGTCATTCTGGAGCGCTGCTATGCACAGAACATGGGCGGCGGAAAGTACAAGAGTAATCTGCCGGACAATCTGGAGATCATCAGGACTGTGGGCTACGAGCATGTCATGGTGGACACGGACGGCGGACAGACGGAGAACCCTCATTGGGAGCTGGCGCTGCAGGAGTACATGCAGTATCTTGCGGATCACGGCATTCCGGAGGAGCAGGTATACCACATGACGAAGACCATTCCCTGCAGACTGCTGGGAATCGCTTAAACAGAAATTTATTGTGATCATGTTCCTGTGACGGATGGAGAAGAAGTTTCAGGAATGCAGCATACAGGCCTTCCATTCTAAAGCAATGAGAGACCGGATTTCAGGAGGTAAATCTATGATCAAGTTACATCAGGGCGGTGTTTATCTTGTAAACGGCACAGAGCTGGTGCCGGAGC
>CAZJQX010000147.1:0-2165 GCA_964548305.1 uncultured Lachnospiraceae bacterium | reverse complement strand
TACTTCATCCGGAATTTCGCCGGCATTCGCTGGAAGCGCTATAATCCGGAAACCAGAGAGATTCTCGATTTCCTGCTGGAGGCCGACGAGGCGCATCCCAATACTGTGAACCTCGTGGGCATTGAATCCCCCGGCGTGACCTGTGCACTGCCGCTGGCCCGCCGGGCGGTGAAGCTTCTCTGTGAGAGGGAGCAGCCGAAGAAGAAGGAAGACTTCCAGCCTCGTCGGCCCATGCCGCTGCGGTTCTCGAAGCTCACTCATGAGGAGCAGGCAGCACTGGTGGCAGCTGATCCAAACTATGGTGAAGTGGTCTGCCGCTGTGAGACCGTCACGAAGGCGGAAATTTTGCAGGCGATTCACAATCCGCTGGGCGTGCATACGGTAACCGGCATCAAGAACCGCACGCGGGCCACCATGGGACGCTGTCAGGGCGGCTATTGCGAGACCAGAATCACGAAGCTTCTGGAGGAGGAGCTGGGCCTGAAGCCGGAGGATATCCGTTATTCCCGGGAAGGCTCCTGGATGTTCACCGGCAAGGTGCAGTGAGACGGGAGGCAGATATGGAGAAAAAAGAAGTTATCATTATCGGCGGCGGCCCTGCCGGACTGGCAGCGGCGGTGCGGCTTTATGAGAACGGCGTGCGCAATGTGCTGATCCTTGAGCGTGAGCATGAGCTGGGCGGTATTCTCCGGCAGTGTATTCATGACGGATTCGGCCTGACCCGCTTCGGTGAGACCCTGTCCGGCCCGGAGTATGCCGGCCGCTTTGTGAGCAGGGTACAGGAGCTGGGCATTCCGTACCGGACGGACACCACGGTGCTGGATATTTACACGGAGGCGGACGGCAGCAAGACCGTTTATGCCGCCGGCAAGGATGGGTATCTCATGCTGTCCGCCAAGGCGGTGATCCTGAGCATGGGGTGTCGGGAGCGTACAAGAGGCGCACTGGCCATTCCGGGTGAGCGCCCGGCCGGCATCTATACGGCGGGCGTGGCGCAGAGCTACATTAACCTGCGGAACCGTATGCCCGGAAAAGAGGTCGTTATCCTCGGCTCCGGCGACATTGGCCTCATCATGGCGAGACGCCTCACGCTGGAGGGCGCTCACGTTCATGGCGTCTTCGAGGTTCAGCCCTATCCCAGCGGACTGGCGCGGAACATCGAGCAGTGCCTGAATGACTACAACATTCCCCTGTCCTTAAGCCACACGGTGACGGACATCAAGGGCAAGGACCGGCTGGAGGCCGTGGTGATCTCTGAGGTGGACGAGAAAATGCAGCCGATTCCGGGAACGGAGCGGGAGTATCCCTGCGACACGCTGATTCTGTCGGTGGGCCTGATTCCGGAGAATGAGCTGTCGATCGCCGCCGGCGTGGCGCTGGATCCGGGTACTAAGGGCGCGATTGTGGATGAGCATCATGAGACGAGCGTGCCGGGCATCTTTGCCGCCGGAAATGTGCTGCATGTGCATGATCTCGTGGACTTTGTTTCGATGGAGGCAGAGGACATGGCGGAGGCGGTTACGGCCTATGTGAAGGGTCAGCTCGGTGCCCAGAGTGCCAATGTCGTCGGCACAAAAGATGGGTCAGTGCTTCAAATCGTACCTCAGCGCTGCAGCGGTGCGGAGGACTTCACGCTCTACTTCCGGGTGCGGCGGCCGATGAAGAACTGCTCGATCGAGGTACGGCAGGGTGACGTCGTGGTGGCCTCCGTGAAGAAGCCGAAGGCGCTGCCGGCGGAGATGGTGCAGCTGAAGATCCGGAAGGAGAAGCTGACGGGAGAAGGAAGTCTGGAGGTGAGTGCGAAATGCTGAGAGAATTTACCTGTATAATGTGTCCGCGGGGCTGTGATATCCGGGCGGAGCTTTCGGAAGCCGGAGAGCTGCTGTCTGTGACGGGGAATTTCTGTCCCAAGGGAAAGGCCTATGTGACCCAGGAGCTGACGGCGCCCATGCGGAACATCGCCACATCGGTGCTGGTGGAGAACGGCAGCCAGCCCCTCGTCAGTGTGCGGCTCACCAAGCCCATCCCCAAGGAACGGATTTTTGAGGCCGTGGCGGAAATCCATAAGCTGCGGCTCAGCGCGCCGGTGACTGCCGGTACTGTGCTGATTCATGGCCTGCTGGGGACAGACAGTGATGTGATTGCCACGAGAACGGTGGAGTGAG
>CAZJQX010000146.1:0-2188 GCA_964548305.1 uncultured Lachnospiraceae bacterium | reverse complement strand
GATTAAAGCGCTTCCCTCGCCGGATTTGCGCTGCGAAGCAGCAAATTCCTCTGCAAATCCGTGCGATCCGCCGGAGGCTGCTAAGGAAACGCTGATTTAATCAGCGTTTCCTTAGATTCCAATGTGCTGCCGCAATTCCTCCACGGTCAGTGTCTCCCCCAGGGGCGGCAGCAGAGGCTCCTCCGGACACCCCACCAGCAGAAGGACTGCGCCAGCTGCTTCTGCTGCCTCCCGCTTTTCTGCAAAGCCGCCACGCCGGCCGCTCAGCTTGCTGACCAGAAATCGTGCCCCGCAGTGCCGCAGCATTGCCAGATTCATCTCCCTGGAAAAGGGTCCCTGCATCAGAAAAAGATGACTTCCCGACAGGCCCAGCTTTTCCGCCGTCTGAAGCACCGCCGTCGTGGGCAGCGCCCGAAGATAGCAGCGCTCAGAAAAATCCGGCAGTGCGGTAAAGGCTGCCAGCTCCTTGGCACCGCTGGTGATCAGGACATTTCCCTCCATCTCCTGCAGATACTGAACCAACGCAGCAAAATCCGGGAATAGCCGTATCATTTCGCCGGTCTCCTCCGGCAGCGCCGAAGACATTTCCCTGCGAATCCGAAGGTAGGGAAGCGAAAGCTGCGTGCAGACCTCCGTCAATGTTTCTGTGATATGTGAGGCATAGGGATGAGTGCCGTCAATCACCAGCGCTGGCGGTTCCAGACGGAAAGACCGCAGCATATCCTCCCGGAGAAAGCATCCCACATGAATGCGGATCCGTTCATCCCTCGGCAGCATAGCGGCCCCATAATCTGTGGTGACATAGATGTCCATGTGGTTTTCAGCCTGCGGAGACCGGGCATAGAGCTCCGCCGCTTCGCGTCCCTCCGAGGTGCCCGCAAAAAGCGCAATTCGCCCTCTGATTTCATGGAATTTCCGCATACTCATCCTCCGGCTTAGCCGTATACGACGCTGTACAGGCAACAGCGATGGTCACACTATCATAAATCTGCTTTCGCAAAAGAAGCGATGCCCCCGGTCCAGCTGCCCGCATGGCCGCCCGCTCACAGACATTGGATACCCCCGTTACAGAGCGGACAAAGGCAGATTCCGTATAGCTCCCGGGCACCGCCTGCAGATCGTCTTTGCCGAAGGTGCGGAAGGGCAGATCATGCGCCGCAGCATAATTCAGAATGCCGGCTTCATCCTTTTTCAGGTCAATGCTGGCAAGCCCGGCTACAGCATAGGGCGACAAATCAAGTTTCGCCAAAGCCTGTTCCACGGCATTGGCAACGGCTGTTTCCGAAACGCTCCGGCGGGCACCAATCCCAATCCACAGACAGCGCAGCGGCAGGAAAAGGCCGATCCCCGCGTTTCTGTCTGACCGAACCAATTCTTGTTTCCCATCATCCGCCGGAAATGCAGACGTAACTTCCGCATTTCCGGCATTTTCAGCGACCGCAGCAGCAAATTCTGCCGTAAGATCATGTATTCCGATCAGAATGTCCGCTTCCGTAAGACGCTCCCGAGACAGAAATTCCACCTGTGCCTCCGACGGAAGCCGCCGAAGTCTCTCCGGCGGCAGCTCTGCATAAATCCGAATAGGCAGTCCCAGAAGTGCCCGCGCCGAAACCTTCTTCGCCGCCCTAAAATCCGTGATCACCAGACCGTTGGCTTCGGCAAACAGATCCGCCGCAAAGGCATCAGACACATCCGTCGCCGTTGTGATCACCGACTGAGCGCCCAACAGCGTCGCCGTCCGGCGAGCCCAGTCATTGGCACCGCCAAGATGTCCGGACAGTAGCGAAATGCAAAATTTCCCCTGCTCATCTATCACGAGTACCGCCGGATCCTTCGCCTTGTGCTTAAGAAGCGGTGCAATCAACCGCACGGCAATGCCGGCAGCCCCGATAAAAATGAGGACATCCTTATGCCACCAGTCTGCCGCAATCTCCTTTGCGGACCGGCTGTCGGAAAGCGGCCCCAGTGCTTCACATTTCACTGTGCGGGCAACATCTACGTTTCTGCACACCTTCTTAAGACCGGCTGCGATATAATCCGACAACTCCCAGCCCCGCATCGTAAAGGCCAGAATACCGATCTCTGTGCTCATGTCTTCCCCTTCCGGTATTCTGTCGTAAAGCCCTCATCATACAGTTTGGACAGCTCCGCCGCACTTCGGCTTCGGTTCAGAACTTCCCCCACCACA
>CAZJQX010000145.1:0-2235 GCA_964548305.1 uncultured Lachnospiraceae bacterium | reverse complement strand
TGAAAAAGCACGGTCTCATCCGCAAGCTGGTGCAGGCCATTGCTGCATTGCTGCAGAATCCCAGATGGACCGGCTGGGGGAGCAGTCTGATTTACCAGGGCCCGCTGAAGAATATTTGTGTTCCGGGAATGAACTGCTACAGCTGCCCGGCGGCGATCGGCGCCTGTCCCATCGGTGCATTGCAGGCTGTGGTCGGCAGCAGGAAGAAATTTTCCTTCTATATTGTTGGATATCTCGCATTGATCGGTACACTGCTGGGACGATTTGTCTGCGGATGGATATGTCTGTTCGGTCTGATTCAGGAGTTGCTGTACAAAATTCCGGTGCCGAAGCTGACGGTACCGAAGAAGCTGGACAAGGCGCTGCGCTGGATGAAGTACATCTTCCTCGTCGTATTCGTGCTGATCCTGCCGGCTTTTCTGAAGGTGAACAAGGGGCTGTCATCGGTGCCGTATTTCTGCAAGCTGGTGTGTCCGGTCGGCATGCTTGAGGGTGGAATCCCTCTGGCCATCCTGGATGAGGGAATTCGAACGCAGATGGGATTTCTGTTTCGCTGGAAGTTTGCAATTCTGGCAATCATTGTGATCCTGTCGATGTTCGTGCATCGCCCGTTCTGCAAATATATCTGTCCTCTGGGTGCCTTTTACGGCATTTTCCAGAGATTCAGCTTCCTGAAGCTGAAGGTGGAAGAGGATCACTGCGTGAACTGCGGTGCCTGCGTGAAGCATTGCAAAATGAATGTGGACGTGCTGCACAATCCCAACAGCGCAGAGTGCATCCGCTGCGGAGAGTGCACGAAAGTTTGCCCGACAGGGGCGCTGCACTTTAATGTAAAGAAGACTGTAAAAACGGAAAGGATAAAAGTAAAATGAGACAGACAAAATGGATTGGTGTAGTTCTGACAGCAGCTATGGCGGCTTCACTGAGCGCCTGCGGCAGTTCACAGAGCAGTTCTGCGGCAGCTGACAGCAGTACTGCCGCGGCGGCTGAGGCAGCAGCGACAACAGCAGCTGCAGAAGATGAGAATTACGTGTGGATTGAGGACGGAACAGGTCTTGCTCTTAAGGAGTGGGTCGGTACCTATGGAAAGCTGCGGCAGGACGAGCACAGTTATGTTATACTGCAGTCACAAAGTCTGAACGGCTCTGTCTCATGGGGCTCTGTTCAAGTGGCCGTGGAGGATCTGCCGGAGGATTTTGATGAGAATGCTGAGGATGCCTATGTAAAAAGATATGACTACATGTCATATTTTGATTCAAACAATGTACTCTTTTCAGATGATGAAAACATAACAGAGGATGATATCAAGGCGGCGATCGAAAGCAAGTACACAGGGGATTATACATTGACACCGTTTACAACGGAGAGCGGCAGGACGATGTATGAATTTTCTGCAGGTGATGCAAACATTACATACTGCGACACGGTCACTGAAGAGACCAAGACGACGCTTGCAGAGATCCAGAAGGAATGGGATGAACAGAAGACTAAGCTCGACCTTGTGAGTTACAATGCGGCTTCAGGCATTTCCTTCTCTGCGATGGACTACAACGGAAATAAGGTGGACGAATCCATCTTCAAGAATGCGAAGATAACGATGGTGAATATCTGGGGAACCGGCTGTGCCCCCTGTATTGAAGAGATGCCGGATCTGCAGAAGGTAAATGATGATCTGGATGATGTGCAGGTTATTACCATAGCAGGGGATGTTACTTCGATGACCGATACCGACTGCCTTGAGGAGGCGCATGATATCATGTCGACGCAGGGCGCAACATTAACGGTACTCCTGGGGTCAAAGGAGCTGAAGGAAGCGTTCCCCTATGCAGCGACACCTACCAGCTATCTGGTGGATGCGAACGGAAACATCCTCGGCAGACCGCGTGTAGGTGCGGGCGACTACGATACCTATGTGGCATGGATTCAGGAGGCTATGGAGCAGCTGAACTAAGATGAATTTGGTATTGCTTCACCACAGCATCACGTTACAAGAGTTCTGCTGTGAAAAACCTTATTTCGGACAAATGTTTTCGTGAATTTTGCCGAAGGAAAGTTTGTTAATTTTTTGATATAATAAAGAGGACAATAAACGTCGTCTGTGCAGTGTCCGATGCACAGATAACGGGGATTGTCCTTTTTTTGTTGTTCCACACCACCGCCAAATCGTGCATCGCTACGGATGCAGAGGAATTTGCTGCTTCGCAGCGCAAATCCGGCGAGGGAAGCGCTTTAATC
>CAZJQX010000144.1:0-2382 GCA_964548305.1 uncultured Lachnospiraceae bacterium | reverse complement strand
CATAAAAATTAAAAATTAATTCGCGATAAGATTTTTAGTTTTTAGATTTTTTTAATTTAGGAGTTTAGTTATGAAAATTATAGTTAAATTAAAAGCTGACAAAGGTTTTAGATTTTTGGCAAAAAAGTATTTACCAAAGGCACCAAGCTACAGTTTGAACACTGGTGAGGGTGATGGGTATAGGAGAATTAAAAGAGAGACTGCTGGGGATGAAATTTATTTCTCAATAATAGATACCTATCTCTGTGAAAGTGCAAGAGATTATAAAAGTAGCATAACAAGAGATGAGTATTTCAGCTCTTGTAGAAAGCTATGCCAAGAGTATATAAGCAGACTAAAAGACTTAAAAGGAGTAGATATTTATATTGGTATAACCGATGAGTATTTTGACGGCAGGTTTTGTCGCGAAACTAACGATATAGTTTATGATAAAGGAATAGATTATACTGATGAAATATTTTAAGAGGTGAATAAATGATTAGAATTAGTGAGTATTTAGACAGGCTGAACGATGAAGAGTTAAAAGCTTTGGTAGGGTCAATAGTTCTTTATAAAAGGAAAAGAAATAAATACATTGAAGCTCTTAAAAAGGAAAACATCAGTACTATAACAATGAACGATGCGGGCAAAATGGTATTAAGGACTACCAATGTTAGTGCATTCGTGGAAGCTGGCGATCTTGAGTTGGATTTTTTAAGACAGCTAATTAAAGAATTTAAGACCAGCGAGAAAGCTTTTGAGAAGTTTCAAGAGCTGATAGAGATTACTTGGAAAGGCTGGCTCCCACCTTATACTTTCTCCGTTTCTGGTAGTTATTACAACCTAGAATGGAGCGAGGAAATAACAAAGGACAGCAAATATAATCACAACCTTTGTAGTAAAATAGAGCTGGGCTTTGATGAGTTTTTAAATGTATTAAAAGGAGATTTTAGGAAATGAAAAATGAGAATAATAGCAATATTAATCACCCTAGCTATTATAATAATAATAGCTTGGAGACAATAGAAGTAATCAAGGGAAGTTTAAGCAAGGAGGAGTATTCAGGCTTTCTTAAAGGCAACATATTAAAGTATGTATCAAGAGCTGACTTCAAAGGCAAAGCTGTCGAGGATTTAGAAAAAGCCAAGTGGTATTTAGATGAGCTTATAAAAAGCAAAAGCAAAGAAAAAAAATAAAAAGGAGAGAGTATGAGAAAATTTACAAAAGAGGAGTTCCCACATTTTTACTTTTATCATTCATATTACAATTTCGTAGATTATATGGTCGTAATGAAAGAAAAGAGAGAGTTGAATTTAGTTGAGGCTTTGGATTATGTTTATGAAAGAGAGCTAAAAAGATATCTATACAATTTAAGTTTTTTCTCAATTTTGGAGCTTTCAAACAAAGCCAAGATATCTATTAATGCAGACATAATTAATCAGCTAGTAGAGTATATAATCAAGAATAACTCTTGTTTAGAAAGCAAAGAAGTTAGGGTGTTTATGGCTGAGTATAATGCTTTTGTAAATGCCTTAATGCTTGATTTAGACTGGGTAAAACCTGATAGACCACTAAAAGAATTTACCAGTATTTTATTATAGCGATTAAAAAAAACTATGGAACTTTATAGCTTTCAAAAAGAAATATTAAAGGCATCCGAGGGGCTTTCTAGGGTCGCATATTATTTAGATATGGGACTCGGAAAGACCTTTATAGGGGCAGAGAAAATGAAACAGCTTAATGCCCCTATTAACTTGGTAGTATGCCAGAAGTCTAAAATTGAAGACTGGAAAGAGCATTTTAAGAGCTATTACGATTATGAGCTTTTTGATTTAACTAAAAGCAAAGAGTTTAATAAGTTTGAAGAAGCTGTAAAAACGAAGACAAAGCATAAAATAACAGCTATTATCAACTATGATATTTTATGGAGAAGAGATTTAGATTTTATTCTTAATAGTTATAACTTTACTTTAATGTTGGATGAGAGTAGCTTAATACAAAATATGCAAGCTGAGAGAACGAGCTTTGTAGTTAGAGACTTGAGACCTGCTAATGTCATTTTATTATCAGGTACTCCTGTCGGTGGTAAATATGAGAATTTATACTCTCAAATGTACCTCCTCGGATATAGAGAGAAGTATATCAACTTTTTTGCCGAGTATGTAAAATACAAAAGCATAAAAGCTCCAAACGGCTACGATGTTATAATACCTACTGGATATAAAAACGAAGAGAAATTAAAAGCTCTGTTAAAGAGCCTCGGTTGTTTCTTTATGAAAACAGAGGAAGTTATAGAACTTCCTAAACAAAATTTTATAGATGTAAAATTGAGAAAGCCGTGGGGGTACGAGGAGCTTTTAAGAAAGCCATTAAAAAAATGCGAGCATGCCGAGTTTGTTAGAA
>CAZJQX010000143.1:0-2410 GCA_964548305.1 uncultured Lachnospiraceae bacterium | reverse complement strand
ATCATTGTGGGATCCATGCCGTATCCGTAACCATATCCATACATTCCGTACATAACTTCTCCTTCCCTTACTGACTTTGACGTTTTGATACGAAATACTTTACCAATAAAGTGTGTTCTTTTGATGTATCAATGCAAGTTCGGGTAAAAGAAACCCCCAGGGGCATTCCCTGGGGGCAATCCGTTATTACTGGGCATTGGATGCTTCTGTTGAGGAAGCTGCACTTTCCTTCTTTTCTCCCGGTTTTACATCCGGCTTATCTCCGGGCTTATGATCATCATCGCCTTCCGGCTTTTTCGGTGCATCAGCCGGCTTCTGATCATCGCTTCCCTCCGGCTTCTCCGGTGCATCCGCAGGCTTTTCACCGTCAGCGGGCTTGCCCTGAGGTGCCTGACCGTCCTTTTCCGGACCGCCCTTGCCTTCACCGTCCTGCGGCGGCATTTCCGGCTGACCATTCTGATGGCTCTCATACGTCACGGTTTCAATGGCTTCGCCGGTGGATTCTGTGCCCTCCTGGTACTCCGTACCGTTCACGGTCAGCTTATAGCCATTCAGATTAATGGCATCCTTGCTGCAGCTCAGACCACTGATTTCTGTGTCACCGCTCAGTGTCCAGGTGGCATCATCGCTAAGGGAAACGAATACCTTGCCGGCATTGTCAATCTTTCCGCTAAAAGAGGAATTTCCTGTCAGATAGAGATTCAGATTCGAGTTGGCATCCACGGTAATGGTACCCTCGAGAGACTGATCTTCGGCATTCATTGTCACCTGACCGCCGTTTTCGCCTTCATTACCCCATCCCTCCGACTGGATGCGCAGCAGATCGTCGGTGGCGTAATTCATCTCCACATTCTTCAGATTGATCTCCGCCACAGTATTTGTAACAAAAAACATGCCGGCATTCTTGGAGGTCAGCGTACCGCCGTTCATGGTGAAGCTGCTCTTGCCGGATTCTGCATCGCCGGACATGGACTGATAGAGCATAACCGCCTGCAGAAGATCCGTCTTGTCACTGTTCTGTACGGTGTTATCGCCGGTCACATCGCAGTCGTTGAGCGTTACGGAATTCTTGCCTTCCACCACCACAGCCTGGGCCACATTTGCAGTCAGCTTCGCGTTGTTTGCGGTAATGTCGGCGGTGGAATAGATCGCGGGGGAGCCGGAGCCATTGGTTTCATAAGTACCGCCGTTCACGGTCAGTGTGCCGCCGCCCCGGTCGCTGCGGATGGCTGCACTGGAGCCGCCCTGGGTGGTTACATCCAGATTATCGGCAGTCAGCGTACCGCCGCCGGTAACCATAACGCCGCCGGAATTATGCTCTGATGTGGTAATGGTGGAGTCGCTGATGTTGACGGTGCTGCCATCACCATAGGAAAAAACAGCATTGCCGTAGGCTGCCTGCGTATCAATCTTGGAATTGGTGATGTTCAATGTGCCGCCGTTCTGGGCAATCACGGCAGCATTGGTGCCGTAGAAATCCGCCTCGTCGCCCGCATCGCTGTCACCGGTTTTAGAAACAGAAATATTGTCATAGCTTGCCTCCGTGCCGTCTGCATCGATGGCATGGGCTCCCTCTTCCTCAGCTGAATAGGAATCACCTGTACCGCGCTCTGTGTCTGCGCTGCTTTCCTCTTCTGCTGCAGTGGCAGCTGCCGTTGTTGCGGCTTCTGTTGTAGTCGTTGTACTATTGCTGCTTCCGCAGGCTGTCAGGGAAAGGGATAATGCAGCCAACATCGCTGCAGTCATATGCTTTTTCATAAAAATCCTCCTCTGCTGTAAGCTGTAATGATGAGCATAGCATATCGGGAGGCTGTGAAAAAAATGTGGTTGGATTGTGAAGGATTCGTGAAACCTTTTCATTACTTCAAAAAAAACCGAAGCCCCGCAAGCTAAGCCTGCGTGAACCCCGGTAGGAAACCACATAACTGCAAAAGAATTATTCCGATATTTCAAACATCATGTTCATAAATCACTACCAGACTTTATTGGATAAGCCCTCGACCGATTAGTAACCATCACCTCAATGCTTCACAGCACTTACAGCCTGGCCCTATCAACCTCGTTCTCTTCAAGGGGTCTTACTCTTACGATGGGATATCTCATCTTGAGGGTGGCTTCACGCTTAGATGCCTTCAGCGTTTATCCAGTCCCGACATACCTACCCTGCTGTGGGTTTGATACCCAACAGGTGCAGCAGAGGTCAGTCCATCCCGGTCCTCTCGTACTAAGGACAGCTCCTCTCAAATATCCTACGCCCGCGCCGGATAGGGACCGAACTGTCTCACGACGTTCTGAACCCAGCTCGCGTACCGCTTTAATGGGCGAACAGCCCAACCCTTGGGACCGACTTCAGCCCCAGGATGCGATGAGCCGACATCGAGGTGCCAAACCTCCCCGTCGATGTGAACTC
>CAZJQX010000142.1:0-2599 GCA_964548305.1 uncultured Lachnospiraceae bacterium | reverse complement strand
TTATGTACGGAATGTATGGATATGGTTACGGATACGGCATGGATCCCACAATGATACTGGTCCTGATCGGTGTTGTCATCACGATGTGGGCCCAGTGGCGGGTGAATTCAGCCTTTTCAAAATACGCTAGGATACGGAGCAGAAGCGGCATGACCGGAGCAGAGGCTGCGCAGCGCCTTCTGCAGTCACAGGGAATTTATGATGTTCGTGTCCAGCGGGTCAGTGGGTCTCTGACGGACCATTATGATCCCCGGACCAAAACGGTGAATCTGTCGGATGATGTTTATTCCGTAAGCTCTGTGGCGGCCATTGGAGTCGCTGCACATGAGTGCGGGCATGCCATTCAGGATAATGTCGGCTATGTGCCGCTGCGGATTCGCGGCAATCTGGTGCCGGTGGCCAACATTGGCTCCCGGCTTTCATGGCCGTTGATTCTGATCGGACTTCTGATCAGCGGCTTGGGATCGCCGCTGGTGGAGATCGGCATCATCATGTTTTCCTTGGCCGTTTTGTTTCAGCTGGTGACACTGCCTGTGGAATTGAACGCCTCGGCTAGAGCTGTGCGCCTTCTGGATGCGGAGGGCATACTGGCGGGGGATGAGGTCAGCGGCACCAGAAAGGTGCTGCATGCAGCGGCGCTAACCTATGTGGCGGCTGCAGCGTCATCGATATTACAACTCTTACGGCTCGTGATTCTCTTTGGCGGACGCCGCCGGGATGACTGACACTGCGGCAAGACACGAGAAATAATTCAGGCATATACAGAAAAAGCACGCCAATCTCGGCGTGCTTTTTGCGTTTTCTGCGTTGTATAGTCTGCGTTTTCCATATGACAAAAAACTTTACAAACATTTAACAAACAATCGACGGAGAAAACTACAAAAGAAAATATAATTTTTGTAGTAAATATATGAGCTGAGCAAGCTACTAAAAGCGAGGGAAAAGGGAATGGCAGAAAAAGTATTTTGGAAGGATCGTATTAGAAGAGCTTATGCATCCCTGCGTCCGTCAGAGCAACAGGTGGCAGACTATCTATTGGAAAATATAGAAGTGGAAAATCTTACTATGAAAGAACTGGCGATGAAAGTTGGTGTTAGCGAACCAACAGTCATGCGATGTGTGAAAGCCATTGGTTTTTCTGGCTATAAAAGTTTCAAACGGGCACTTCGACAAAAAGAGCCTGTACAAGAGATAGATACAGCTTTTGATCTTATGGCTGGATTTTCCTTGAAACCATGGGAAAAACCGACAGACCTTCCCTTCAAATCTGTGCAGATCCAAAAGGAATTATTAGAACAGTCTTTAAAATCTATCTACCCGAAGGATCTGGAAAAAGCGGCTTTGCATTTGTCAAAAGCCAGAATGATTGACATTTATGGAGTGGAAAATTCTGTTTCCCCGGCGGCAGATTTTCTTACAAAGTTAACCTATTTGGGATTAAATTGCAGAATGCATACAGATGCTTATCTCCAACAGATTGCAGCGACGCATCTAACGGAAGAGGATGTTGCCATTGCATTTTCTCATTCTGGATCTTCTGCAGACACGGTAAAAGCTTTAAGATTGGCTCATCGGGTAGGGGCTTTGACCATTGCAGTTTCAAGCCACAAAGATGCCGTGATTTCCAAATATGCTGATATTTTTCTTTGCATGGGAGGAGATGTGTGCGGCGTATATGGTAATGCGATTTTTTCCAGAGTGACAGATCTTTTTGCGGTAGACCTTCTATATATGAGCATTATTCTAAGTGATTATGAACGCTTTTCTCACAATCTGGACCAAAGCGGAAAAGTTTCAGCAGAACGTGAGTACAAGGATATATAAAATAATAAGTATAAACGAGTGAGAAATACATTTTAAACTTGGTTGTGTAATCAGCAGGCTCTCTTGAAAAACTACAAGAGAGCCTGCTTTTTTTGATGGTATTTTACCTTTGCTATATAAATATTGTACGCAAAATTGATAGAAAAAGGGAATGAACCTTTGCTATATTTCGGTTGACAGCAGGAAATAAAAGGAGAATTAGATATGATTGAACTCGAACATGTGAAGAAGTCATATGATGGCACGCCGGTTTTAAAGGATATTTCCCTTAAGGTGGAAGACGGAGAGATAGTTTCTATTTTAGGCCCATCAGGTTGTGGTAAGACAACACTTTTAAATTTGATTCTGGGAATTACAGAAGCAGATGAAGGGGTTATTCGCTATAACGATGAGGATCTGACTCATATAGCAATGGAAAAAAGAGGATTTAATATTGTATTTCAGGATTATGCCTTATTCCCAAATTTAAATGTGGAACAGAACATCACCTATGGATTAAAGAATAAACCAGGTATTTCCAGTAAGGAGGAAGTTGAGGAATTGATTCAGCTTCTAAACTTGCAGGAGCATTTAAAGAAAAGAATCGATCAGCTTTCCGGTGGTCAGAAACAAAGAGTGGCGTTGGCTCGTACTATGGTAATGAAACCACGTATACTTCTTTTGGATGAGCCTCTTTCTGCTTTGGATGGTGTAATCAAAGAGTCAATCAAGGATCGTATAAAAACAATTGCTCGTGAATATCATTTAACTACAATTATTGTAACTCATGATCCTG
>CAZJQX010000141.1:0-2613 GCA_964548305.1 uncultured Lachnospiraceae bacterium | reverse complement strand
TGACTCTATTTTATCATAATAGAGTCAGCTATACAACGTTCATCTGAAGTATACCCATTTTTGAGATGTGTTCCCCGTCTCAGATGGCGGTCGTGCCGCTTAAAACTGTACGCGGCCTTCTACAAGGAAAGCGGATGTCTTTGTGAATAATTCAGGTTATATTATAATATTTTTATAATACGGTCTTTTTGTTGAGTGTGGGATCTAGTGTACGCTGTCTCTGTAATTCCATCGGAATTTTCACAGGTGCCTTGTTTTCAAACTCTTTATTCATCTTGGCGAAATTAGTTTTTGTACCGATGCGCTGTAACTTTTCGTTATCTTTCTGTTCTGCTATCGCCTGTTTCCGCTGCTTTACGCTTTCATTCCATTTTTCCGTATTGGTGAGGGAAGCATTCATTTTAGCCTTTTCTCTACGGGAAAAATCAAGAATCTCCGCAACAACCTCTTTCCGTTTCTTACCAAGAGACTTCTTTCCCTTATTCATATTCTTGGTGAGATAATTCTGACATGCTGTTTCCAGTTCATCTAATGCTTCGATGACCTTACCGCCATCTTTAATCTCTTCGTTGAGCTTCTTGATCTTCTTCTTTACATCCTTATATTCAGGAGAGTCCTTGTGCCAGAAACTTCTCGTCGTTTTAAATTTATCTTTCTGTTCTACGGCCTTTTGCAGATTTTCGGTCTTTTTCTGTAAATAGTCCTCAGGTGAAATTGAGGCAGGACCGTGATCAGTATAAAAGGTGTCCATATCTTTCATGATTCCCTTCATCATGGTTTTTATGATGTCGTTACTCACAAAGTCGATATCGAGGTTACGAATGAATTTATATGAGGCTTCGGGAGCATCTGCATCATCTGGATAAACTTCTCCCTGTTCCAACAGGTGCTGTTCTGCTTCATATTCTTCAGTATGTACTGCATCTCCTGCTTTTTGACATATTTGTCTAGCCTTCATACAGCGCTGTATGCCATCGATATCGTCTGCATTTGAAAGCTTCTTAAGCATTTTTGCGATGGCGATATTATCAGCCTCCTGAGCAAGAATACCAGAGTGGGTATTTCTCTCTGCCTTGGCCTGCGCGGTCAATTCCGGGAATGCCTGCTTATAAACATCGTCAAGTTCTCCAAATACGGAGATCCAGGTATCTTCCATTACTCCCTGATACATATATCTGGGGTCATGGGAAAAGAACTCCTCTTTATACCATTTATCACTGTGTCCCGGGTGTTCTTTCTGGATATCCATAAAGCCCTGAACAATAGTCTGAACTCGGAAATCCATCAGTTCCTGGAACCGCTCCTGTGTCTTTTCTCTATCTAACTCATTGCTGTTAGGCTTCTTCGGAGCAAAATAATCCGTCATGACCTGTGTATCCAGGTGACCTACAATCGGCGTCATTCGTCCGCATAAAAAACAAAAATCGAGCATGGCTTTGACTCTCGCCACGCCGTTCTCAGGTCCTTGCAGCGAATCCATCTTCCGCTGGAAATCCTCATATAATCCACGGGCTGCATCCTGGCACTCTTCCCACTGCTCATCATTCATGTTATCCGGTCTCGGCATATCTATATCCTCCTGATTGATTGTTTATTGATTTTGTGATTGCATTATATATTATGCATGGACACAAATGAGACATACAAAAACATAAAACGCCCCCACCCGTAAAACGGGTGGCTCGAGGCGCGGTCTATAAGCCCGCCTTACTAGCGGCGCCTAAAGACGCTGGTTTTCTCTTTGATTGCCATGAGGGATGTCTCCCTCATGGCTCCGTTCAAACCACTTTGCATTCATTACTTGGCGGCCCCTAAAGGGGCTCATCCGTTATCTTCTACTTTTGATCCGTTTTGGGCTCTGCCCTAAACGGATCTTCATATTCCTTAACTCCGAGTTTGTCTTGCATTATATCGGCTCTCTCTTGATCCCTGATATACTTTTTGATGGTCGCTTCATTTAACCCCACCGTACTTACGTAGTATCCCTCAGCCCAAAAGTGCCTATTGGAGAACTTGTATTTCAAATTCGCATGTCTATCAAACATCATTAATGAGCTCTTTCCCTTCAGGTATCCCATGAACATGGATACGCTGTATTTAGGCGGAATGCTTACTAACATATGAACATGATCCGGCATCAGATGCCCCTCTATTATTTCAACACCTTTGTAGGCGCACAAATCATGAAGTATTTGTGCTAAATCTTTGCGGTATTGATTGTAAATCATTTTCCGTCTATACTTCGGTGTGAAGACGATATGGTATTTGCACAGCCATTTGCTATGCGCTAAACTATTAGCCTTCGGCATGAAATCACCTTTCCTTTCTCAATAGTGGCTTGGACACCTCTATTGTAGGAAAGATGATTTCATTTGTATAACATTTTCCTTCCACCCGCATAGCGGGTGGTTTTTTGTTTCGCGCGGGTTCGTTTTTGGGGCCGCCAAAAACTCACTTCCACGCTCAACAGGCTAAAGCCCATAATCAAAGCTGTTCTTGTTGGAATTTTCAGGAATTCTGTCAAAAGATTTTATACGAATTCTTTGCACAAGTTGCTCATACCTTAACTGTCTTTGCATTTTGGGCTCTCTCATGAATCAAAATGCTTAGGCT
>CAZJQX010000140.1:0-2701 GCA_964548305.1 uncultured Lachnospiraceae bacterium | reverse complement strand
TGGTGCTTCATCGCCTCCAGCTTCATCTTGTAGGAAAATGCCCGCTCACTCGGCAGGATGTTCTCCCTCTGCAGGTTGCTGTCCACCATGAAGATCACGGCGGCATCATCATCCATTTCCTTCACTATGACCGGCACGGTTTCGAGTCCGGCCAGCTCAGCCGCATGAAGCCTTCGGTGCCCGGACAGAATCTCATAGCCGCCCTCCGGATCGGTACGGACAATCAGTGGTGAAACAATGCCGATCTGCTTAATGCTCTCCACCGTCTGTTCCATCAGCTCATCGTCCAGTACCTTGAAGGGATGACCTTCAAAGGGATGCAAATCAGAGAGCGGCATTTCCACCTTCTGATCCTTAACCGCAGCGCCGGCAGCTGAGCCACTGCGGTTTTCTGCTGACATACTGGTTTTTGCTCTTGCCATGCAGCATCTTCACCTCCTCCCAGCGATGGTAGATATCCTTCTTCTTTCCGAAAAACGTCTTCTTCTGCTTCATAACCTCAATACCTCCTTCATGACTTCCTGCTTGCTCTTTCCGATCTGCATCCTTCTGTCATGTCCTCGGACACGCACCGGCGTACACATTTCCAGCACACGGCTGTAAATCCGCTCGTGCTGCACATCCACCGGATTTCGCAGCTCCTCGATGCCAATGTTGGTGGTGATAATGACCGGCAGACCCGTCTTGTAGCGTTCATCGATCACAGCATAGACCTGTTCCAGGGCATAATCCGTCCCGCGCTCAATCCCCAGATCATCAATGATCAGCAGGGAATAATTCGTAAACGAAGCGATATACCGATAGCGCTCCTCCGAATACATGGCTCCCATCTGGTTGAGAATCTTCGAGAAATTGGTCATCAGCACCGGCACACCCTGCTCCAGCAGCGCATTGGCAATACAGGCCGCCATAAAGGACTTCCCTGTGCCGACATCTCCCCATAACAAAAGGCCAAGGTTTTCCGCCTTGACCTTCTTCCAATTCTCCACATAGCGCCTCGCTATGCGAATGTCCTGATTTTCTTCCGCGATCTCAAACCGGCAGGCCAGAAGCTGCCGATCCTGAATTCCATTGGCCTTCAGCCTCTGGATCTTCATCTTCTCCTCTTCCTGTGCCAGTCTTTTCTGTTCCTCCTGATAGGCTGCCTCCTGGCATTTGCACATGCAGGCGACAATGCTTTCGCGCTCCCAAAGCCGGACACGGCACTGAATCGGAGCATGGCAGGTCTTGCAGTGCAAAAGACCATCCTCCGCCAGGTATGCCGTTTCCTCATCGGTCGTTTTTCCGGCAAGCCGCGTCATGGTTTTCTCTAAAATCGGTGTAATGTCGTCATTCACAGGCTGTCTCCCTCCTCATAGTGATAGTTGTCGCGCCGATAGCGCGGCTGTTCCTTCTGCGCCCAGTTACGGATGGTGGCCAGATGATTCTTATAGCTCTTCCCGGTGGAAGCAATATAGCCGGACAGCCGTTCAATTCGTTCCCGATAATCCTTCGGAAACTCCGATTTCAGCTTTTCCAGCTCCGCATCCGAGAGAAGAACATTTGCGTACTCACCATAGCGATGCCGCTGCTCTTTTATCTGTCTTTTATTGATTGTTTCAGTACTTAATAGATCAGTACTTAATTGTGGAGGATTTTCCTGCACAGGTTTCTCCTTCGTTGGATCTTCCTGCATTGACATTTCCTGCGTAGGGTTATCCAATGCAGGATTATCCGTCATAGGTGGATGCGGCATTTCGTAAATGGTGTAGCAGGCTCCGCGAAGCCGCCCCTGCTCATCCCTTGTCCTGCCCCGCACAATATAGCCCCTGATCTCCAGCTCCCGCACCGTCGAAAGGATAGCATCCCGGCCCTCTTTGGAAATCACGACTAAGCCGTTAATGCTGTAATCCCAACTGTCCGACAAGCTCAGGCACATGCTCAGAAGTCCCTTCGCCTTCAGGCTCAGATTCTGATCCCGGAGGTGATAATTACACATGGTCGTGTAATTGTTGTTCTTCTCAACTCTGAATACCGGCATGCTTCTTACCTGCCTTTCCGAAGTCCTTTCTAAAACTGTTCGCTCCGGTCTTGCCATTTCCTGTCCTGCTCGGCTTTCCGTCGCTTCTGCCGCGGTGATAATTTCCGTTGTCGCGCATCATGCGCTCATAAGCCTGCAAGCGTCCTTCTGTAAATAATGTCATGCGATGATCCCCCATTTCTTTAACTGCCGGCGAATGTGTTCCTTACCCTTGCAGGTGACAAGTGTCTGCTGTCCCAACACACCATTCGGCGTGTAGAAATCCCTGACAATAAAAAAGCCCCTTGCTTGTTTATCAGCAAAGGGCATCAATCTGTTTTTCTGATCTCGATAAAGGTATTTGTGTTCCAACATCAGCTTCACGAAAGTGTTCTGCGGAATTCCGAATTCTTTTCCGCAATAGCGAATGCAGATACATCCGTCCGCTCGGATAAAGGAGTCAAAATACTCCGCCTTGGGCTTGGCATCCTTAAGCTGCTTGGTCAGCTCCTCGCATCTGGCTTTGTCCTCCAGAAGCTGCGCCGCCAAGGAATATATCGTATCCGGGTTTTCTATCACCTGCTCCAGTACGGAGTCGGTCATATAGGCACCATGCTTTCGGATGGAAGGAAGTACCTCATCGAATACCCATCTTTCAAATCGCTCTGCAGATGGGAGCTTGCTGTGAACGATCAGGCGGTA
>CAZJQX010000139.1:0-2716 GCA_964548305.1 uncultured Lachnospiraceae bacterium | reverse complement strand
CCAGAAGCTCTGGGAAACCAGACAGCAGCTGCTTTCCGAGCACGGACGCTAATGATGGAAATGTTTTAATTAGCACATTCCTTCGTTAACACCGCATCGCCACAGTGCTTGATTCGTCTCGAGCCAGTGGTGCTAACCAATTACAAAAAAAGCACGATGAGAATTAATTCCCACCGTGCTTTTTCTTGTTTTCAGGCAGCTGTTTCCGCAGCCCTCGTTTTTCGCTTCATCACCATATGGAAGACAACGGTAAAGACGATTCCCTTGGCAATTGAGCTTAAGGAATAGGCCCACCAGACACCGTTCAGTGAGAGCGGTGTCCGGCACAGTGCATAAGCAAGCGGAATTCGCATGCCGGTCAGCAGTACACTGATGCCGCTGCAGAGTGCCGTCATGCCCAGTCCGGACAATGCGCCCACCGTCATTAGCTCAATGCACATAAAGGCATCTCCGCAGCCGATAACCCTGAGGTAATCCGCGGACAGCTCCAGAATTTCCTGTTCATGGAAGAAAATCCGGGAAATCGGCATCGGGAAAAGAATAAAGCAAAGGCAGATCAGAACGCCCCATGCTCCGAGCAGCAGAAAGGAAATGTTGTAGCCCTTCCGGATTCGCTTCAGCTGCCCTGCGCCGTAGTTCTGCGCGGTGAAGGCATTGATCGCAGAGGCAAAGCCGTCCGCCATATTCCAACACATCGATTCAATCTGACTGCCGACACGCTGTGCGCCGACAGCTGCATCGCCGAAATCCGCCACCAGCGCTGACAGTACAAAAGATATGCCGCAATACACAATGTTCTGCAGCGAGGCCGGCAGACCGATTTCCACAATCCGAAGATAATGTCTTGCTTCTCCCATCCGCAGAATCGAGTTTCCCCGAAAAACATGCTCTCCCTTCATCCGCAGCATGCGGAACAGAATCACCGCGCTGACAATCAGCTGCGCACTCACCGTAGCAATCGCTGCGCCAACCGTTCCCAGCCGCGGCAGTCCGAAAAGTCCAAGAATCAGCACCGGATCCAGTACCATATTAAAAACAAGTCCGATAAGATTCGCTATAAACGGTGTTCGCGAATCACCCTGCGCTGTGGAAAGTCCTGTCAGCGTCAGCGCCAGAAAATTGAAGATGATCAGTCCGCAAACAATGCGGATATAGTTTTCTGCCGCCGCAAAGGTGACAGCCGACTGCACCTTGAAATACGCAATCATCGGCTTCGTAAAAATGTTGCAGAAAATGCCGAAAAGTACCCCGAAGAGAATGCAGAGCTGCAGTGCCGCTGCTGTGTAGCGCTTCGCCTCTTCCCAGCAGCCTCTTCCGATCGACTGCGCCGTTGTTACCTGTCCGCCCATTCTCGCCAGACAAATGACGCCGGTGGCAAGCCATGTATACATGCCGGCAATTCCGATGGCCGTCACCGCTTCCGAGCCCAACATGCCAACCCAGGCCATATCGGTCAGATTGTAAGCCGTGGACAGAAACATAGAAGCCATGATCGGTGCCGCAAGCTTCGTAAGAGCCGGCAGAATCGGCTCATGAATCAAGTCCAGCTTCACAGTTTTTGAATGTCCTCCACCAGCATTTTCACCTCTTCATCTGTCGTGGACCAGCTGGTGCAGAAGCGCACTACCTGTCTGCCGTCCTCAGTGCGATGATCCGGTTCGTAAATGTACTTCTCTCCCAGCGCTGCACACTGCGCATCCGTCAGGATCACAAACTGCTGATTGGTAAAGCTTTCCATATAAAAAGGAATGCCTTTTTCCGCGAAAGCACGCTTGATTTCCATAGCCTGTGCATCCGCCTTCTTTGTGATTTCGAAATAGGTGTTGTCCTTCAGCAGCGTATAGAACTGTAGTCCCAAAAGCCACCCCTTTGCGAGCACCGCACCATTCTGCTTCATATAGGTCTTAAAATGGCGTTTCAGACTGTCATTCAGGATAATGAGGGCCTCTCCGAACATTGCGCCGCACTTCGTGCCGCCGATATAAAAAACGTCCGCAAGCTCTGCCAGATCTGCGAGCGTCACATCATTGGTTTCTGCCCCCAGTGCATAGCCAAGGCGAGCACCGTCCACAAAAAGATACATGCCATAGTGCTCACATACTTCGTGAAGCGCCTGCAGCTCTGCCTTTGAATACAATGTACCGTATTCCGTAGAGAAGGAAATGTAGACCATCTTCGGCTCTGTCAGGAATTCCGCCTCTCCTTCATCATAATATGCTGAAGCACAAGCCCGTACCTGCTCTGCGCTCAGCTTTCCATCTTTTCCGGGAAGCTCCAGAATTTTATGTCCTGTGTTCTCAATCGAACCGGCCTCATGCCGGTTCACATGTCCGGTTTCCGCAGAAATCACACTCTGAATCGGACTCAGCGCTGCTGCATGCACGATGAAGTTCGCTTGTGTAGCCCCCGGGAGAAAATGCACCGCCGCATCCTCCCTACCGATTTTTTCACGAATCAGTGCCGCTGCTCTCTCACACCAGATATCTGCGCCGTACCCAGGATAATCCTCACCGCTGACCTGCTGCAGCGCAGCCAGAATATTCGGATGTGCCGCATGATTGTAGTCATTGTTAAACCGAATCATATTTCCTCCCTAAAATTTTTATAAAAAAAAGCTCAGGATAACTCCCGAGCCTTTCTATTCCTATTTAAAAACAATCTACTGCAAAAAGATCATTCCGATATTTCAAACATCATGTTCATAAATCACTACCAG
>CAZJQX010000138.1:0-2828 GCA_964548305.1 uncultured Lachnospiraceae bacterium | reverse complement strand
TGTTCCCAGGAAATAATGCGAGGGAAAAGATTCTGATTTTTGAGGTGGGATGACATTAGCATTACTGCGAGGAGGCGAACGCACATGATTGCATAGATAGTAACGCTGGGCGGATTGTTTTCGGCACAGCATGCGTGAGTATGGGCTGCGAGAAGAAATTTTTGAAGTGGGAGAGATGGGACATATGAATTTACTGGAAATGAACGAGCCGATTAACATAGCGTTGTCCAGTGCGGATTCCAGAAGTCTGATCATGCCGTATCAGGAATTTCGAAAGCAGGCGCCAATTCTAAAGGGAACAGGCATAAAGAAAATTCGGATTCTGGCTGTGTCCGGAATGCATATGAAGATGTCCATGACTACTAGGTTATACTTCGAGATTTGCAAACATGTAAGGAAAACTATGAAAGACTATGACGCGACAAGAACTATTTGACTGGGTGCAGCAGCAATACGGTACGGCCCCGGAATATCCCTGGCATGACCGGAATGCTGTGCTGCGCCGGAAAGACAATGATAAATGGTATGGTGTTGTGCTGGAGGTATCTGGTGAGAAGCTTGGACTCCACAAGGATGGCATTGTGGATGTGCTGAATGTGAAGAGTGATCCGATGCTGATCGGCTCCTTACGGGGCCAGGACGGTTACTTTCCTGCCTACCATATGAACAAAGAAAAATGGATCAGCGTACTGTTGGACAGACCGGAGGTGGACGATTCCATAAAAAATCTGCTGGCGCTGAGTTACGAGCTGACAGCGCCGAAGAAACGCAACAAAAAATAAGCCACCTGCGGCGGCAGATGGCAATGTTATTTCAGAAAATCGTCTCGGTGTTGCGGTACGATTTCTGAGTGGAAGGTGAATGAATTGTTCGTGAAGGCAAAGGGGATATAGAGATGTCAAACGGGTCCAACATAATAAAAGACTATTCTATAAGGATTAATGATTACAATCCGCATGCATTCTGTCTGATTCGTGTAGAGCTTGATGAGGCCGGCGAGCCGTATGATTGGACTTTTTTATATTGCAATGACGCATTGGCTAAATTAGAGGGACTTCCTAAAGAGAAAATTCTGGGACATCGTTTTTTTGAATTGTTTCCGAACGGCAGCAGAAAATGGCTGAAACCATACTATGAGTCTGCCTATGAAGGAAAAGCGACTTCCAGCAACGATATTTCGGAGGAAATCGACAAGTATCTCCAGATTGAGACATTCCCGACGAATGAAAAAGGTGTCTGTGCATGCATTCTTCGAGATATCAAGGTAGAGTTTCTTGAAACTGAAAATCAAAAGCTTGAGATCCTGAATGGGAAACTGGCGGGACAACTAAGGGCTTTGGATCAAATGCATGAGACTTTTAACGTGTCCGGAATGGGAAGCTGGAGCATTTATTTGCTGGAGGGTGAGAAACCCAGGATGGAAGCAGGCTCTGTAATGCTTAAGCTTCTGGGACTTGCGGATCAAAAACTCACACCGGAAGAAGTCTATACAGCATGGTTTTCTAATATTGTGCCGTCAGCTGTGCAGTCGGTTCTGGACAGTGTGGAAAAAATGAAAGCGGGATATAGGGATGAGAACACCTATCTCTGGAAGCATCCTACTTTGGGAGAGAGATATGTGCGCTGCGGCGGTGTGGCAAAGCCGGTTGCAGGAGGATTTGTACTTCAGGGATACCACTATGATGTGGATGCTGTCGTGCGCGAACAGAAGAAAAAGGACAAGGCGCTGGCAGAGCAGGCGGCAATCATTAACACCTTATCCAGAAGCTTTCGAAATGTATTTGTAGCGAACCTGGAAGATGGAACTGCAAGGGCAATAAGACTGGAAGACAGCTATAAGGTAAAGGCTGTCAGAGACGTTGAACAAATTGTATTTTCGTTTGATACGGTTCTGAATCGCTGGATAAAGGAAAATGTGCATCCGGATGATAAGGAAAAGGTGAAAGCGGCGCTGAACATTCCGAATATCAAAAAGGTATTATCCGAACAGGACGAGATTGTTGGAAATTACCGCAACATAGAAGATGGAGTAGTGCATCATTATCAGTATGATATCAGGCGAATCGGAGATACGGAAAATGTTGTTGCGGGATTTCAGATCATAGACGCCATCATTGAGGAACAGGAAGCAAAACAAAAAAGAGAAAAAGAACTGGAAGAGGCCCACTTGAAGGAGGAGCAGGAGCATACGGAAGTTATTTCCTCTCTTTCGACCATTTATTCCACGATTTTCAGAGCGGATATTGATACCCATCGATATGAGATATTAAACAGCGTGCCGCTTATGGAAAAGGTTGCCGCAAGCCGCGGCAACTTCGATGATGTAAAGGAAGTCATCATTGAGAACTTCATGGTGCCGGAATACAGGGAGATGATCAGAGAGTTTCTGGATCTTGACACACTGGCGGATAGACTTGAAAATGTAAATACCATAGCAGTTGATTTTAAAGCCCCTACCGGACAATGGATGCAGGGTCGGTTTATCACAAAACGAAGAGATGAAAATGGCAGAGCTGTGGAAACTTTGTATGTTGCCCGGGATATTACAGAGGAGAAGAACAAGGAGCTTAAACAGCAGAATGCCCTGACACAGGCTCTGGCTGCGGCACAGCAGGCCAACAAAGCAAAGACAACCTTCCTCAACAGTATGTCTCACGATATCCGTACTCCGATGAATGCCATCATTGGCTTCACGGCATTAGCGCAGACGCATCTTGAGGACCATGCGCAGGTGGAGGACTATCTCAGCAAGATCAGCACTTCAAGTAATCACCTGCTGAGTCTGATCAATGACATTCTGGATATGAGCCGTATTGAGAGCGGTACGG
>CAZJQX010000137.1:0-2831 GCA_964548305.1 uncultured Lachnospiraceae bacterium | reverse complement strand
CCCGCACTACGCTCTCATCCTCCACCAGAAATACCTTCAGCATCCTTCCTCCTTCACGCTCATTGCCGCAATCAATAACTTCTGCTGTCGATGTACAGGTCTACATTTTCCGGTGTAAATACCGTTTCCGACAGATAATAACATTTTTCCACCGAGTCTCCCCGGGACAGCTTCTTCAGAATCTCCGCCACCAGCTCTCCGCTTTCCGGGTTACATTCAATGTCCACATTAAGCTCTCCGCTCTGCAGAAGCTGCAGGGCCTGCTTCGTCCCGTCAAAGGAAATGAGGATCACATCTCCCCCTTCTCCCGTGCGTATTCCCGCCTCCTGCATGGCCTCCAGCGCACCGAACATCATATCATCATTCTGACAGATCACCACATTCAGCTCCGGATAGCGCTTCAGAAGCTCCTTCATGACCTCCTTGCCCTTGGCCTTTGTGAAATCCGCATCCACCTGGGACAGAATGTGCCAGTTCTTGTAGTGCTCCGCCAGCCGGTCGAAGCCGATGGTCCGTCCCAGCTGCGAGGTGGAACCCTTGGTGCCCTGCAGCACCACAATATTGATCTCCTCCTGGCTTCGCCCCTCTCGTTCAAGGTACTCCGCCAGCCATTGTGCCGCCTTCTCTCCCTCCTCATACATATCCTCTCCGATGAAGGTGGTGTAGTCCCCCGCATCGGCATAGTCCGCCATGCGGTCCAGGATAATGACGGGGATCTCCGCCTCCCGGGCTTCCCGCAGAACTGTCTTCCATCCCTCCTCCTTCACCGGGGTGAACACGATATAATCCACCTGCTGAGAAATGAAACTGCGGATGGCCTTGATCTGATTGTTCTGCTGCTGACGTGCATTGCTGTAATGCAGGTAAAACCCGTTTTCCCGGGTAAGGGCATTCTGAATGGACGCCGTATTGGCACGCCGCCATAGAGACTCTGCTCCCAGCTGGGAAAAGCCCACGGTCAGGAGATTTTCCTCCGTATCCGCCGCACTCTCTGCCGGAAGCTGCGCCGAAGGAAGACAGCCCGTGAACAGAAAAGCCGCTGCCGCGAGACCTGCTGCCGCAGCGCCTATTCTAGCCTTTTTCATGCTCTGCCTCCCTTCTCCGGATCGCCGGCAGCCGTACCGCTACCGTGGTGCCCAGTCCCGGCGCAGATGTCACTGAAAGCCCGTAGGCACTGCCGTAGTTCATGCGGATGCGTTCACTGACATTGGCAAGGCCGAAGCCGGACTCCGTATCCCTGCAGGGCCGGGCAATTTCCTCCCGCAGCTTCTCCAGCGTGTCTCTGTCCATACCGATGCCGTTATCTGAAACCGTGAGCAGCAGATGCTCTCCCTCCAGAGCACCCGTGATGCGAATCACGCCGCCGCTTCGCTTATTCTTGATGCCGTGGTACAGGGCATTCTCCACAATGGGCTGCAGCGTCATTTTGATGATTTCATACTCATAAAGCTCGGCAGGAATCGCCAGCTCGTAATGCAGGATATCCCGGTATCTGACCTGCTGAATTTCCAGGTAGCTCCGAATGTGCTTTTCCTCATCCTGAATACTGATGAATTCCCTGCCGCGGCTCAGCACCAGACGAAAATAATTGGACAGGGACAGAAGCATTTCCTCCGCCTCCTCCGGCTTATTGCCCTCGATGAGCCAGACAATGGTATCCAACGTATTATAGAGGAAATGCGGGTTGATCTGCTCCTGCAGCAGCCGTAGCTCCGCATGACGCATACGGCTCTCATCCTCGTGAATCCGACGCACCATGCCCTCCAGCGCCACCGCCATTTCATTGACGCGATCAGACAATGTGCCGAGCTCGTCCTGGCTCTTCACCGTGCTCCTTGCAGCAAAGTCGCCCTGCGCAATCCGCTTCGTGGTCTCCCCTAGGGCAGCCAGCGGTTCCGTGATGCTTCTCTGCAGCACAGAAACCACCGCAGCAATCAGTACGCAGAGCAGCAGAAGTCCTCCGATCATCACCTGACTGAATATCACTACATTGCGGTTCAGCGTATTTTTCAGAAGGTCAATGCTTTCGGTCTGATAATACAGATAGGTCTGGATGTTGTCCTGGATCAGCTCCGTCAGGATGTAAATGTTGTCATTCAGCATTTCGATGTTGTCATCGTAATGTCCGCCCTCCCGGAGGTTGTCTGCAATGTCATCCACCCGCTCCCGCAGTGTGCTGACATTGCGGAGCAGAATTCTCAGACGCTGTCGGCTCTCATCATTCTCCGTGATTTCCTGCAGGCGCTGAAAATCCGCCTCCAGGGAATCGATCAGTTGATAGGGGTTTTCAGCAGCTTCAGCCGGGCTCTCCGCATTAAAGGCAATGCCGCTGACCACCAGCCGGTAAATGCTGTCGTCCAGCTCCTCCTCGAAGTTCAGATTGTACTGATTCGCCGTCGTCATATTGCTGACAATGCGGTCATAGGCATCACTGTAGCTCAGCATGGCCCGCAGGATGTATACGACCATAATCACCAGCGGCAATACCGCCAATATGGTCAAAAGTATCAATTTTTGTTTCACATTCAGCTTCATAATAGAGATTATAGCACAAAAAAAATCTTTTTCTATTTTTTTCTTGACATCCGTGAAAGCGAATGCTATCATGTACGAGTTGCAAGTCAAGAGCAACACAATTGAATATGACGAGGTGTGATAATGGTAGTCGGCCAGCCTGGAAAGTTGGTGCCCGTTCGCGGGTTGTGAGTTCGAGTCTCATCCTCGTCGCTGAAGGATCCGAAGCATTGCTTCGGATCTTTTTTTGTGAAATATATAAATAATATGAGCGATTTTGAGCAAAAGAAACCCGCCGAAGGATTTGCTTCGGCGGG
>CAZJQX010000136.1:0-2836 GCA_964548305.1 uncultured Lachnospiraceae bacterium | reverse complement strand
TGGATGCGAGAGGGCGGCGAGCGAAGAAAGGCCTCCGCAGGAGGGAAACAGCTGCTTGCGGACGAGCCTTAGTACACTCCACAGGGGCTTCCAGCCCCGGCGGTGACGCAATGAGCTGTTCCCATCAAGGGAACAGCGAAACATGCGCACCGCTGAGAGTGTACTTGGCGAAGTCGGCAACGTGGGTGCGAAGCGCCCGCGGCAGATGTCCCTCCGAGGACGTGCCTTCCGAGCCGCCGCCTCTCGCCCTATTCTTTGGGCCGAAGACATTACCCCGAACATCAGTCGAATTGCCAACATCCTGAGTTCAAAAACAAATTAAATTCAGTAGACAAAAGCAACAACCGCAACTATAATTATAAGAAAAAGGACCCCCATGGAACTAGCAGCCAAACTTGCCTCAATCGGCAACCGCATCCTCGCCTTCCTGGCGACCATAATGATCCTAGTGATGCTTCTCTACGGCGGCTACTCCCTCTGGGATGTCTACGTCACCTACACCGGCGCATTCCTCGGAAGCGACCTCATGCAGTGGAAGCCCGCAGCCGGCGAAGACAACGCACCCACCTTTGAAGAGCTCCGAAGCATTAACCCGGACGTCAAAGCCTGGATCACCATCGACGGCACCCACATCGACTACCCCGTACTGCAGGGCGAAGACGACATGGAGTACGTCAACAAAGACGTCTACGGCGAGTTCTCGCTGAGCGGCGCCATCTTCATTTCCGCAGAAAACGACGGCGACTTCAACGACAAGTACAGCCTCACCTACGGACACCACATGGACAACGGCGGCATGTACGGCGATGTCATGGAAATGCTTGACGAAGACTACTTCCAAAAGCACAAAACCGGGACCCTGATACTCCCGGACAAATCGTATCAGATTCAGCTCTACGCTATACTCGAAACCGATGCGTACGACAGCATGGTCTACAACGTACAGAACATCAACAGTGATATGAGCGCCTTCCAGAGCTACATCAGACAGAAGGCCGTGCATTACGAGGACATCGGTGTCACAGCAGAGGATCAGGTCATCAGCCTCACCACCTGCAAGGACACCTCGACAAGCGGAAGAGCAGTAGCCATAGGAAAATTGGTTCCGTTGAGTGCCAATAAGGAGGAAGCAAAATGAAAATCCAGAAAAAGTTAATGAGCGTCATGGCGACTGTCCTGATGAGCATGATGATGGTTTTCAGCGCAGTGGCAGCAACAGGGGATTACCGGCTGGATTTCAATGACTTGAAAGCGACCGTCAGTGTGACGGGATCCAGCTTCACAGACGAATCCTTTGGCCTCGTACTGAAGAGCGTGGACAACGCGCCGATGCCTTCAGGTGCTGAGAACGGGATGAAAACCTACAGCACGGGCGTGCTGAACAGCGACAAGCGGAGCGAAACCATTGAGTTCGGCTCTATCGTCTATGAGGCGCCGGGCGTATATGAGTACACATTAACGCAGAATGCCGGCAGCACCGCAAACATGGGCTATGACGGCACAACCTATCACATTCATGTGAAGGTTTACAACAAGGATGATGCCAGCGGACTGAAGCTTGAGGCCATGTGGGTATCAAAGAACGACAGCTCCGAGAAGCTCGACAGCATTAGCTTCGAGAATGTTAAGAGCAGCGGCAGCACGAGCGGCGGTACAAGCGGCGGCGGTTCAGGCTCCGGCGGTGGCGGCGGCGTCACCGAGTGGCACAGCGTGAACCCGAGCGGCGGAACGGGAAGCACAGAGAGCGGTTCGGTTCTCGGTGCAAGCCGCGGCCCCATCGGCGATATCATTGAAGCCGTAGCCGAGAGCCCGGTAGGACAGGTGCTCGGCGCTACAAGAAAGGCCGTTCAGACCGGCGACACCAGCATGATGGCAGTTATGGGCTGCGGATTCCTGGCTTGCCTGGCGGTATTCGTGCTTTGGTTCGGCGCTTGGAGAAAGCGGAAAGCAGAGCAGTAAGAATCATAAGGTGCAGAGAAGGAGAGCTGAAGGGCTCTCCTTTTTGGTGTTGGTAAAAAAGTGTGGCACAGTGGACAATGTGATAATTATATAGTAAAATTCAAGTAGGAAATTCCTACTTTCCTACTTATTGTGGAGGTAAACTATTATGAGTATTACAAAGACAAACGATGCAAGAGTAATGTCAAAAGGGCAAGTTACAATACCAAAAGATATACGTCAGGTTCTTGGAATAGAATCAGGAGATAGGGTGACGTTTATAGTGGAAGGCAATACGGTACGTGTAGTTAATTCGGCTGTCTATGCAATGATGCGCTTGCAGGAGCAGATGAAGGGTGAGGCTGAACGGTCCGGATTTCCAAGTGAGGAAGATATTGCTGAATGGATTACCATAATGCGCGAAGAGGAAGCTAAAGAATGAGGATTATGCTTGATACGAACATAATAATATCTGCGGCTTTATTTCCAAAGGGACGAGTTGCGGCTGCATACATGAAAGCTCTTCAATACCCGTACGAGCCGATTGTATGCGATTATGTCGTTGATGAGCTTCATAGAAAGTTTGAACAGAAATTTCCGGAGCATATTGTTGAACTTGAAGCATTCTTGTTTACCTCGCTTTCTGTGATTAGATTGGTTGAAACTCCTGAGGAAATACTGGCTGCAGAAAAATATATCAGAGACCCGAAAGACAGACCGATTCTCAGAGCTGCACTTAATGCACATGCAGATTTGTTTTTGACCGGAGACAAAGATTTTCTTGAGTCTTCTATAGATGATCCACGTATTATATCTGTGGCGGAATTTTTGAAAATGTAACAAGAGCAGAGCCGGAAGGAGGCGACAGTGATGGAACCTATGGACAATACAACAGAGG
>CAZJQX010000135.1:0-2842 GCA_964548305.1 uncultured Lachnospiraceae bacterium | reverse complement strand
AAGGCTACAGAAACGGAGCAAAATCCCGAGCGGAAATCCATTAAGGGAATGAAAATCCTCTTGGCCGAGGATAACGAACTGAATATGGAAATCGCCAGATTCCTTTTAGAGGAAAAAGGTGCTTTTGTGACGGAGGCATGGAACGGCAGGGATGCCGTTGATGTCTTCATGAATGCGGGAGACGATGAGATCGATGCAATCCTTATGGATGTCATGATGCCTATAATGGATGGATACGAAGCAACCAGACGGATCAGAGAATCAGGTAAGCCGAAGGCAAAGACTATTCCCATTATAGCTATGACAGCGAATGCATTTGCCGAGGATCGGACTGCAGCATTAAACGTGGGTATGAATGAGCATATTGCGAAGCCGTTAGACACAAAGAAAGTGGTAGAAACGATCGCACGATTGGTAACCGCTTACCGTAAACAGAAATAATACAGACGAGATACTCCCCATCACCGGATGAATTCTGACAAAAAGATTACCTTTAATATTATCTCTGAATATTTGAAAAGTTTCATCGATCACTGTGACACATGGTCATTTTTGCGTAAAAATCGGTTATAAACCTGTAAAATTTCTGCAAATTGACGGATTGAGACAAGAGTTGAAAAAGCATATTATATTTTTTAATATGCAGAATCGCGTCCGCGCCGCATTCGTAATTCTGTGTTAATGTTAGCGGCGCAAAGAGAGGAGATTTATGAAAAAGAAGGTTGTTAGTTTGATGGCTGCAATGTCGCTTGCCGTAGCTGCTCTTGCAGGCTGCGGATCCAGCTCCGGCACAGCAGATTCTGCTGCAAGCACGGAGGCTGCTGAAGCTACAGAGACTACAGAAGCTGGAAAGACCACTGCTGGCAGTGAAGAGGCGGTAGATACAGCTGCTTTCGAAGATATGAAGGTTGGCTTCATCTTCCTGCACGATGAAAACTCCACCTATGATCTGAACTTCATGAACGCTGCTGAGGAAGCATGCGAGAAGCTTGGCGTAGAGATGATCAGCAAAACCAACATTCCTGAGGGACAGGAAGCGTACGATGCAGCATGCGAGCTGGCTGATGCCGGATGCAGCTTCATCTTTGCAGACAGCTTTGGTCATGAGGATTACATTATCGAGGCAGCTAAGGAGTTCCCGGAGGTTCAGTTCAGCCATGCAACCGGAACTAAGGCTCACACAGAGGGGCTGGATAACTTCCACAATGCATTTGCTTCCATCTATGACGGCCGTTATCTGGCAGGTGTTGCTGCCGGCATGAAGCTCAACGAGATGATTGACAACGGTGAGATTACTGCTGATGAAGCGAAGATGGGCTACGTTGGTGCGTACACCTATGCAGAGGTTATTTCCGGTTATACATCTTATTTCCTGGGCGCTCGTTCTGTTTGCCCGTCTGCTACCATGGAAGTTACCTTCACAGGTTCCTGGTATGATGAGACTGCAGAGAAGGAAGGTGCGAACAAGCTCATCGAGGACGGCTGCGTTCTGATCAGCCAGCATGCAGATTCCATGGGTGCTCCTACTGCCTGCGAGACCGCCGGCGTTCCGGATGTATCCTACAACGGCAGCACGGCTTCTGCTTGCCCGAACACATTCCTGGTATCCTCCAGAATCAACTGGGAGCCTTACTTTGAGTATGCGATCACCTGCGTGGCCAACGGCGAGTCCATTGACACTGACTGGGTAGGCACACTGGAGACAGGTTCTGTTGAGCTGACTGAGCTTGGCGATGCAGTAGCTGAGGGTACACAGGAGAAGCTGGACGAGGTGAAGGCTGAACTTGAGGCCGGCACACTTCATGTATTCGATACCTCTGCATTCACAGTTGAGGGCAAGACTCTGGAGAGCTATGAGGCTGACGTTGATACCGATGCAGATTATACACCGGATCACGAGGTTGTATCGGATGGATACTTCCACGAGTCTGATGCAGAGTTCCGCTCTGCTCCGTATTTCAACATTCAGATTGACGGCATTACGCTGCTGGATTCTGCATATTGATAAAGAATGACATAGAAAGGGAGGACGGCGCAGCCGAAAGGGTGCGCCGTCTTCTTCGTATCTATTCGTCAAAAGCTGTTTTGCAGTTTGGAACATAGTACATAGAACAACAGGAAAGGTTGACAGAGGGATGGAGAACGAAACGAGGACAGCCGCGGTTTCATTGCGGGGCATCACCAAAACCTTCGGGTCCGTCATCGCGAACGAGAAGGTGGATCTGGACATCTACAGGGGAGAGATTCTGTCTCTTCTTGGAGAGAATGGCAGCGGCAAGACCACATTGATGAACATGATTGCCGGTATCTATTTCCCGGACGCGGGACAGATCTTCATTGACGGAAAGGAGCAGATCATCCAATCACCGAAGGATGCACTGAAGCTTGGCATCGGCATGGTTCATCAGCATTTCAAGCTCATTGACGTGCTGACGGCAACGGAGAATATCATCCTTGGTCTGGAGGGCAAGCTGAATGTGAAGGAGGCTTCCCGCAGAATCCGTGAGATCTGTGAGAAGTACGGCTTCGATGTGAATCCGGATCAGAAGATTTACGACATGTCGGTATCGCAGAAGCAGACTGTGGAAATCGTGAAGGTTCTCTACCGCGGAGCTGATATCCTGATTCTTGATGAGCCGACGGCAGTACTGACGCCGCTGGAGGTGGAGAAGCTTTTCAATGTGCTGAGAAAGATGCGTGAGGACAACAAGGCGATAGTCATCATCACGCACAAGATGCATGAGGTGGAGGAGCTGTCGGATCGCGTGGCGGTACTTCGCAGCGGCCAATACATCGGCTGCATGATGACGAAGGACACCAATGTGGAAGAGATGACCAACAT
>CAZJQX010000134.1:0-2908 GCA_964548305.1 uncultured Lachnospiraceae bacterium | reverse complement strand
TTTGGAGCACTGACAAGGTGAGAAGCGCCTAATCTTTGTTTGTTTTTGAAAAAGAAACAAAAAAGTGCACAGAAAAGTTGTACTGGCGGCGAGGAAATAAAGCAATTTTTCTAAATGCAAGCACACTTTTTGACATGTACGTCCAAAGAAAAAAGCAATAGAATAGAGCCATCAAAAAGGAGGGAAAAAATGCAGCATACCTTGGAATTTCAACATATTTCAAAAGTTTTCCCCGGCGTGAGAGCATTGGACGACATCTCCTTCAAGGCCTACGGCGGTGAGGTGCTGGCTTTTCTGGGTGAGAACGGTGCCGGAAAATCCACACTTCTGAAAACATTGAACGGCGACTACCAGCCTACGGAGGGCAAGTACCTTCTGGACGGAGAGGAGAAGCATTTCAAAACACCCCATGAGGCTTTGGAGGCAGGCATCAGCGTAATCTATCAGGAGCGGCAGATTCTGCTGGAGCTCAGTGTGGCGGAGAATATTTTCCTGGGAAGAATGCCCAGCGGACGTTTCGGCATCATTGACAAGGGCAAGGCAAACCAGATGGCGGCGAAGGTCATCGAGGAGTTCGGACTGCCCATCAAGCCCACCACCAAGGTGAAGGACCTGAGCATTGCTTATCAGCAGATGGTGGAAATCATGAAGGCCTGCAGCCGCGACAACCTGCGGGTAATCTGCTTTGACGAGCCAACGGCCTCTCTGAGTGACGAGGAGATCGAGCTGCTGTTCAAGGTGATTGAGCGTCTGAAGCAGCAGGGACTCATCGTGATCTATGTTTCGCACAGAATGAGTGAGCTGGAGCGGATCACGGATAAGGTGGCCATCTTTAAGGACGGAAAATACGTGGACACCGTGGGGACAAAGGAAGTGCCCCAGCAGGAAATGATTAAAATGATGGTGGGCCGTGATCTCGGAGACATCTACAAGAACCTGGACCGGAACAAGAGCATCGGCGAGGTGCTGCTGGATGTACGGGAGGTTTCTTCGGACCATGTGAAGCCGGTTTCCTTCCAGCTTCACCGGGGCGAGGTGCTCGGCTTTTCCGGACTGGTGGGTGCCGGCCGGACAGAGCTGATGCGTGCCGTCATCGGAGCAGACCCCATGCGGAGCGGCGAGGTATATCTGGAGGGAAAGAAGATTGTGAATCATTCCCCCAAGGATGCCATGGATCACGGCATTTTCATGGTGCCGGAGGACAGAAAGCTCCAGGGCATCATCTCCAATCTCAGCGTAGCGGGCAACATCAACATTTCCCTGATGGATAAGAATGCCAATCGCTTCGGTGTGATTGACAGCCGGAAGGAAAAGGAAGAGGCTGAAAAGGGTATCCGAAGCTTTAACATCAAGACGCCGGATATGAACAAGAAGATCGTGGAGCTGTCCGGCGGCAACCAGCAGAAGTGCATTGTGGCCCGGGGTATTGCTACGAACCCGAAGGTGCTGATTCTGGACGAACCGACAAAGGGTATTGATATCGGTGCGAAATCCGAGTTCTACGAGATGATCTGCCGCTTTGCCAAGCAGGGAATGGGTGTTATCCTGATTTCCTCGGAGCTGCCGGAGGTCATTGGTCTTTCCGACCGGATCATCGTTATGCGCTCCCTGCAGATTTCCGGCGAGCTGAGCCGGGAGGAGGCAACAGAGACGAAGCTGCTGAGTTTGGGAATGATTGGAGAGTGAAATGAATACGAACGCAAAAAAGGAGAAACCGGCCTGGCTTCAGGTCATCGGCGGTGACAAGCTGGTGCTGATCCTGGCTATAATTCTGGTCTTTGTGCTTTTTACGGCACTGAATAAAAACTTTTTGTCCACTACGAACCTGGTGAACATTCTGGTGGCTGCCTCCCTGGTGGGTATGGTAGCTGTGGGACATACCTATCTGATCATTGCGAAGCAGAACGATCTGTCCCCCGGTTCCCTGGCAGCTCTGTCCGGCGTTGTGGTAGCACTGCTGCTGGAGAAGGGGCTTCCGATTCCTCTGGCAATTCTGATCACCCTGGTGGTGGGCGCTTTGGTTGGTCTTTTCAATGCCTGGATGGTCAATGCAATCAATATCGAGGCCTTCATTGCCACACTGGTGACACAGATGATCGTAAGAGGTCTTGCCTACATCCTCTGCGGCGGCAAGCCGGTGGCCATCAGCAATCAGGCCTTCAACAATATCGGTAAGCTCAGAATTCTGAACATTCCGTTCTCCGTATGGCTCATGGTGATCTGTCTCCTGGTATTCGGCTTTATTCTCGCAAAGACTAAGTTCGGCCGCAGCGTCTATGCCATCGGCGGCAGCACAGAGGCAGCCAGACTGGCCGGCCTGAATCCGCAGAGAATCATTCAGATCTGTTTTATCATCATCGGCGTACTGACAGCTATGGGCGGCGTGGTTTTCGCTTCTCGTATGAACGCAGGACAGCCGGCAGCCAACGTAAACCTCGAGTTTGACGCCATTACCGCCGTGGTACTGGGCGGCACATCCTTTACCGGCGGTGTGGGCGATATGTTCGGTACCGTACTGGGCATCATCCTGATTCAGTCCTTCAACACAGGACTTACCATGGTGAATGTATCCTCCTTCTGGCAGTATGTGGCGAGAGGCGCTCTGCTTCTCTTCGCACTGACCTCCGACTTCCTGAGAAAGAAGAAGCGTGAGAAGGAGCTTCTGCAGGCCAGCATGCAGCACGCTTAAGCGTGAAGCTAAATTCAGAACCCAAAAATATTTTTTATAAAGGAGAGTAGTATCATGAAAAAACAGCTTATTTCCGCAACCATGGCAGCCGCAATGGCAGTCGCAGCCCTGACCGGCTGCAGCTACGGCGATTCCAGCAGCTCCGCATCAACAACGGCGGCAGCTAAGGCCGAGACCACAGCTGAGGCAGCAGATGCAACGGAAGTAGCATCCGGAGAA
>CAZJQX010000133.1:0-2917 GCA_964548305.1 uncultured Lachnospiraceae bacterium | reverse complement strand
GTTGGCGCCTTCATTAAAATTCCCGTCCCGGTGGTTCCCTTCACCCTGCAGTATCTCTTCACCATGCTGGCAGGACTGCTTCTGGGCGCACGCCTGGGTGCGCTGTCTGTCTTCGCTTACATGGTACTCGGTCTTGCAGGGCTTCCCATCTTTACCGAAGGCGGCGGACTCTGGTATGTGTTTAAGCCAAGCTTCGGCTATATCATCGGCTTCGTTGTGGGTACATTCGTCACCGGATGGCTGGCAGAGCACATGAAGCAGAAAACGGTTCCCCATTATCTTGCTGCCAATCTGGCAGGACTGATGGTGGTCTATACCTTCGGCATGGTGTATTACTATGTGATCTGCAATTACGTCATCGATACTCCCATCGGCGTATGGCCGCTGTTCCTGTATTGCTTCCTGCTGGCGGTGCCGGGAGACATTGCATTGAGCATGCTCGGCGCCGTCATTGCCAGACGGGTACGCCCGATCATCGGACTTGAGGTCCTTCGCACCGTAAAGGTTGCTGCAAAGGAGGCATGAAATCCATGAGCAGAGCTATTTTTATCACCGGTACCGGCACAGATACAGGCAAAACCTACATTACCGGCCTGATCGTCAAGAAGCTACAGGAGGCCGGGAAAAATCCCGCCTACTACAAAGCTGCCATGAGCGGCAATGAGCGCCGCCCGGACGGCACGCTGATTCCCGGAGATGCCCTGGCTGTTCAGACCATGAGCGGCATCCGGCAATCTCTCACATCCATGTGTCCCTATATCTATGAGCATGCCTACTCTCCTCACCTGGCTTCGCGTCTGGAGGGACATCCGGTGGTCATGGCTGTGGTGAAGCAGGGCTTTGCAGAGGTCACTGAGCAGTACGACTATGTAACCGTAGAGGGAAGCGGCGGCATTCTCTGTCCCATCTGCTTTGATGAAGCGAAAATTCAGCTGGAGGATGTGGTAAGAGAGCTTCGCCTCTCCGGTATCCTCATTGCAGATGCCGGACTGGGCACCATCAACAGTGTGGTTCTGACCGCCGAATATATGAAAGCCCGTAATCTCCCCTTAAAGGGTATCATTTTCAACCATTATCATCCTGGAGATGTGATGGAGGACGACAATATTTTTATGTGTGAGCATATGACGGGCCTGTCGACATTGGCAAAGGTACAGGACGGCGATACGGAGCTCAACATAGATATCGATGTGCTCTGTGCACTTTATGACGAGGTAAAATAAATGATCTGGTATCCCTACGAACAAATGAAAACCATGCGGGAGCCCTATAAAGTTGTGGATGCAAACGGGGTTTATCTCTACACAGAGGATCAAAAGCTCATTGATTCCGTCTCCTCCTGGTGGTGCATGATCCACGGCTACAAGCACCCCGAGCTGACCGCTGCCATTCAGGAACAGGCCGACCGTTTCTGCCATGTGATGCTGGGCGGACTGACACATGATCCGGTACAGAAGCTTTCCGAAAAGCTGGAGAGCTTTCTTCCAGGTGATCTGAATTACTGTTTTTTTTCTGATTCCGGCAGCGTTGCCGTGGAGGTATCTCTGAAAATGGCTCTGCAGTATAACACCAACCAGGGCCGGAAACGCCCGATGGTACTGGCGCTTAATCATGCCTATCATGGTGATACCTTTAAGGCCATGGAGGTGGGAGATGACGAGGATTACCATTTCGCCTTTGACAAAAAAGAAGGGGTTGTCCATATTCCCACAGAAATCCCCGCTCTGGAAGACGCCTTTGCCCGTTACCGCGATCAGCTGAACGCCTTTATTGTGGAACCGCTTCTGCAGGGGGCAGGCGGCATGCGAATGTACGACCTTGCCTTTCTGCAGCGTGCCAGAGAGCTCTGCACGAAATATGATGTGCTGTTGATTTTTGATGAGGTAGCTACCGGCTTTGGTCGAACCGGCTACCGCTTTGTGGCGGACGAGGTACTTCCGGATATTCTGGTCCTCGGCAAGGCACTGACCGGAGGCTATATCGGACACGCTGTCACCGTGGCCAATCAGAAGGTGTATGACGCATTCTACAGCGACGATGACCGGAAAGCATTGATGCACGGACCGACCTTTATGGGAAACCCGCTGGCCTGTGCTGTTGCCTTAAAGGGCATTGAAATTTTTGAACGCGAAGATTATATGCGTAAAATTCACCGGATCACGGAAATCTCTCACCGGGAGATGGACGGCTTTACCGATCCCCGCATCCGCGAGATTCGCATTATGGGCGGTTGCACCTGCGTGGATGTCTATGATCCTGCCACGCTGGAGGGCTTCCAGCAGTTTGCCTATGCCCACGGCGTCTTCAGCCGTCCGTTCCTGAACTGCATGTACACCATGATGCCCTATATCATCCAAGAGGACGAGCTGGTACAGATTTATGATGTAATGAAAGAATGGTTCCGAAGCTAAGCTGCGCATATGTGGGCGCATAAGTTTTGTTGACAATACCGCTTGATTTAAAATAGAGTAGGCATTTTCAGCTAAATGTGTTATAGTACTGATGAATAATTCAGATCTTGTACGATTTGATTTTTCAAGTAGAATTGCCGGTTGTCAACCGGTTGTCGCTTTGACAACAAAATGACAACTGAAAGTGAAAAAAGTAGATGTAACTGACATGAACAGTTCATAAATGAACTGTTGCGAACCGAAGAATCCATTTGGTGAGATAGTAACCACTTTGAAATTATCGAGCTTGAATAATCTGAGATGCTGAAAAAACCCAGTATTTATGCGGGTTTGCGGCATTTCAAGAAGTCTTTTGATAACAAATTGATAACAGTTGCATGAGCACCATTATTCTTGTGATCCGGTGGTTTTCGGGTTGGAGAATGATTAGCAGGTGGTTGTGTGACAGGCGTTTAGAGCCAAGGAGTCCAAACTTCGTAGGCTCTGAACGAATCCATATTATAAAA
>CAZJQX010000132.1:1624-2933 GCA_964548305.1 uncultured Lachnospiraceae bacterium | reverse complement strand
AACTCAAAATCAGTCGGACCACACTGGATAAGTTATTTAGGCAATATAAGGAGACATTATAAGCAATAGTTTTCTGCATATTTTATTATTATTTTATATGCAGAAAGTCGGCGCTTATATGCATATAAAGCGGCAAAAAATATGCATATAAGCATGTGCTTTCTGCACAAAAAGTGGTAGAATATTATGCAGAAAGGGAACGTATTATGCATATATTCGATTACTCATTCTTGTACAATGGAATGCTGCCGGCAGGGCTTATGAATGTAACGACGGACATTTATTCTCTTCGTGCTATGGCATGGAACAGAAAAGATCAGTTCGCCGAAGTATTTACAGAATTGGAACAGGTTGCCAAGATTCAGTCAATCAAGAGCTCTAATGAAATTGAGGGTATCGTTACAACGGATGACCGTATTAATGAGATTGTAAATGGTAGCAGTGCACCGTTAAATCACAGTGAGCAAGAGATTGCCGGTTATAGGGATGCTCTTGCTGTGGTTCATACAGGATTTTCAGATATGGATTTCAGGCAGAGTGATATCCGCCGACTTCACGAAATAATGATGAATATTACCGGATATTCATTTGCCGGAAAATATAAGCAAGTCGATAATGACATTATTGAAGAAGATCAGTATGGACGCAGACGAGTTCGGTTTCATCCGACATCTGCAAAGGGAACACCGGATGAGATGGAACAGCTCGTGCTAGCTTACCAGGAGGCAAGGGATAATCCGAATATAAATCAGTTGCTGCTCATACCTTGTGTGATTCTTGATTTCCTCTGCATTCATCCTTTCCGTGACGGAAACGGCAGAATCTCCAGACTGCTCTCGCTCTTACTTCTATACAAAAATGGCTTTGATGCCGGTAAATATATTTCCTTTGAGGAACAGATTAACAATCGAAAAGGCAACTACTATGAAGCCTTGAAGAAATCCTCTGAAGGATGGCACGAGGGGCAAAATGATTATTCAGCCTTCATTATGGAATTTTTGACAACACTGTACATGTGTTATAAGGAATTAGATAAGAGGTTTGCCGTTGTTGGAAGTAAAAAGGTAACAAAACAAGCCAGAATCGAGGCTACTGTGTTAAATGCGCTTACGCCGGTTTCAAAATCGGATATCTGTAAGATACTGCCGGATGTCAGTGCAACCACCGTGGAAGTGGTTCTTGGAAAAATGGTAAGTGATGGGCAAATCCGTAAGGTTGGTGTTGGCCGAGGAACCAGATATATCAAAGCAGAAACATAAACAGATGTGAGAATATGCGTGACGAATACGATATCATGTTTATCTCCTTC
>CAZJQX010000132.1:0-1524 GCA_964548305.1 uncultured Lachnospiraceae bacterium | reverse complement strand
CGCATGTAGTCCTCATTGCTTTGAACAAATTGCCGGCGCTTTGTCTTGTTCACAAGACGCTTTTGACGTATTATTGTTTTGCGGGGAGGGTAAAGCATGAACAGAGACTCTTTGAAACAGATTATAATCGACCAAAAAGACATATACCTGAACAACGCATTGATACCACGGCAATACACATTGGAGCCAAATGCCAACTATTGCTTTGTGGGCATCCGGCAAACAGGCAAATCATATATGATGTACCAGCAAATCAGACAATTAGAAGAATCTGGTATACCATTGTCACAGATTTTGTATGTAAACTTTGAAGATGAACGTCTTCTGGAAGCCACCGTTAGCGACCTAAACACAATCTTTGAAATCGGTTTGGAATTGTCTGGTGCAGATAAAAAACCGTACCTGTTTTTTGATGAAATACAGAATATTTTCGGCTGGGAAAAATTTGTACGCAGAATGGCGGACATGAAATACAGAATCAACATCACCGGCAGCAACAGTAAAATGTTGAGCAGCGAAATCGCTTCCACCTTGGGCGGCAGATTCATAATCATGAACATTTATCCCTATTCTTTCTCTGAGTATCTGTTGGCCAAGGGCAAAGATAAGGATTATTCCGGTGCCATAAGTACTCGTGACAGAGCAGAAGTGATTGCCTTATACGAAGAATATGTTAAGTACGGTGCATTTCCAGAACTTGCGGACCTTACAAACAAGCGGGTATATCTGAGTAGCCTATATCAGACTGTTTATATCGGCGACATTATAACAAGAAACAAGATTACTAATGATTTTGCCTTAAAATTAATGCTCAAGAAAATCGCCGAATCCATATCAAAGCCGCTTTCATTTAATAGATTAACCAATATACTAAAAAGCGCAGGTACAGCACTTGGAAAGCAGACTGTCATCAACTATCTCGGGTACATGATGGACTCCTATCTTATATTTCCGATTCAGAACTATGCGGCCAAGCTTGTAGAGAAAGAAACTCTGCCTAAATACTATTTTATGGATACCGGCTTTCTTGAACTCATGCTACTCGACTGCAAATCTGCGCAGCTTGAAAATCTTGTCGCCATTGAACTTGTAAGAAGATACGGCGTGGAAAATGTCTATTACTTTGCAAGTAATGTTGAAATTGATTTTTATGTTCCGTCTAATAATCTCGCAATCCAAGTAAGTATGCAGGTTCTCGACAACATAGACACCAAAGAACGTGAAACCAGAGCGTTTGTGCAGCTTAGAAATCACATCCAAAATGCGAAATGTATTCTGATAACAAACAGCGAAGAAGCCACATTGAAATGTCATGAAATTGATATCGAGGTAATTCCGATTTGGAAATGGTTGTTACGTTCGGAAAAATAACAAAAGCATAGCGCTAATTGAATATTTCCAGAAAGCCGAGACGGTTTAAATTTTCCCGTCCCGGCTTTCGCTTTATATCCCATACCTTACATCGCCGCAATCTCCACCGCATTTTCCTTCACAGCATTGATGGTCTGCATAAGTGCCATTCTG
>CAZJQX010000131.1:0-2944 GCA_964548305.1 uncultured Lachnospiraceae bacterium | reverse complement strand
ACTTAAGTGTGCAGAAAAACTTCGGTTCTCCCCGAAGTTTTTTTGTGCTTAGCTGGCATGGGACCCGCAAGCCAAGCTTGAGCGATCCCATGCCAGCAATCCCCGGGGCGTCAGTGTGTTACCGGTTCGGGGATCAGATCACTTCTCTAATCTCCTCCAGCGAATTCACGAAGCGGATTCCCTGCAGTCGTTCCTCCGTGGTGAGTCCTGCCGCCAGCATTTGCCGAAGCTGCAGCTGCAGTCCCTCATAGTAGCCGTTCAAATTGTAAAGGATACAGGGGGCGGACAGATGCCCAAGGCATACCATAGACATGATCTCGGATATCTCCTCCAGGGTGCCGGTCCCGCCCGGGAAGGCAATGAAGGCTTCTCCCAAAGCAATCATCTTCGCCTTTCGCTCCGCCATATTTTCCGTCACGATCAGCTCCGTGATGGCATCATACTGAAGCTCTGCCTCCACAAAAAAACGCGGCTCCACACCGATGACCTCACCGCCGGCCGTCAGCACACTTTCCGCCAGACTGCCCATGAGACCGCATTTCGATCCGCCGTAAATCAGCCGGTGACCGTTTTCGCCGATCCAGCGCCCGAGCTCCCGTACCGCTGTCTTCAGCTCCGGCAGACTGCCTTCATTTGCTCCGAGATATACTGTAATATTCATCCTATCACCCTTTTTCCTTCTTCACCGGCTGAGCAGTCCGCACCGGCTTGAAGCCGGCGCTGGTCTTCACCTCCGGCGTCAGCTCATCAATGATGATCTGCACCATTTCCTCCAGCTTCCCGATTTCCTCCTCGGTGAAGCGCTCGCGGCACCGGGCCTCGATGCGGTGCACGTATTCCGTACTCACATCGTAATACTCCAGAAACTTCGCCGTCGGCCGAAGATGATACTCCCGACGGTCGCTTTCCGACTGGACCTTTTCGATATATCCCTTCTGAATCAGTGAATTGACCTTATAGGCTGCATTGGGTGCCGAAATGCCCATCATATTGGCAAACTCCTGCACCGTCGGTTCTCCCAGTGCCCGAATACACTCGATGCTGAAGGACTCCACTGTGGTCAGCGTTGCCTCCCGGCTTTCGAAACGGGAAAACACCCGCATATAAAAGTACACCCGGCACTTATTGTACAGTTCAATGATCAATTCACTCAGCATAATTCCCCGCTTACTGCAATGCAAATGTCAGCTCAGCCTGGGCCACGACCTTGCCGTTCACCCGGGCTGCCGCTTCTCCGATCCCTACCGGACCATGCATCCGCACCAGCCGGCAGCTCAGCTCCAGCACATCCCCGGGCCGCACCTGCTTTTTGAAGCGGGCATTCTTAATGCCGCCGAAAAGAGCGAGTCTGCCGCGGTTTTCCGGCATGCTCAGAAGCGCCACCGCACCGGTCTGGGCCAGGGCCTCGATGATGAGAACCCCCGGCATCACCGGGTAATCCGGAAAATGTCCCTGGAAGAAGGGCTCATTAACTGTAACACATTTTTCGGCGATTGCAAACTGCCCCGGTGCGTAATCCTTTATACGGTCGATGAGTAGAAAGGGATAGCGATGGGGAAGAATGGCCTTGATCTCATCGATATTTAGCATCTGCGGCGCCGCCGACATTTCCCCGGTCTGCTCCCCGGCGGCTTCCATGCTCTGCTGCCTCAATTCTTCCATTACAGGTCACCTCTTCCGAAAATCAGGCAGGCATTGTGACCGCCGAAGCCCAGGGAATTGGACAAGACATAGCGAAGGCTCTGCTCCCGGCCTTCGTTTGGCACATAGTCGAGATCGCATGCCGGGTCCGCCTCCTGATAATTCATGGTGGCGGGGACAAAGCCGTCCCGAAGAGCGAGCACGGAGAATACCGCCTCCACGCCGCCGGCACCGCCCAGCAGATGTCCCGTCATGGACTTGGTGCTGGATACCGGAATCTCATACGCCTTTGCGCCGAAAACGGTCTTGATGGCCGCCGTCTCTCCCGCATCGTTCAGGTGCGTGGATGTGCCGTGGGCGTTTATATAGGAAATGTCTTCGGGCCGAAGTCCCGCATCCGCCAGGGCCAGCTGCATGCACCTCGCACCGCCGGCGCCCTCCGGAGCCGGTGAAGTGATGTGGTAAGCATCACAGTTGGCGCCGTAGCCCACAAGCTCCGCCAGAATCTCTGCGCCCCGGGCAATCGCATGCTCCCGTTCCTCCAGCACCAGCACACCGGCGCCCTCGCCCATGACAAAGCCGCCCCGCTCAGCATCGAAGGGGATGCTGGCACGGTTCGGATCCGTGGCGGTGCACAGGGCCTTCATGGTGGCGAAGCCGCCGATGCCCAGCGGTGAAATAGAGGCCTCGGTGCCGCCGCAGACCATCACATCCTCATAACCGTCCCGCACCCGGTGAAAGGCATCGCCGATGGCATTGGAGCCGCCGGCACAGGCCGTCACCGGACACGTGCACATGCCCTGAAAATGATGGCGAATCGCGATCTGCGCTGCTGCCATGTTGGAAATGGTCATCGGAATAAAGAAAGGATTCACTCGGTCATAGCCCCGGCTCTCCGCCTTGCTGTGCTCCTCCTCAATGGTCTGAAGCCCGCCGATGCCGGAGGAAAGGATCACGCCGATTCTTTCTTCCGGAAGACTGCCCCTAATGCCGCTCTGCAGAATGGCTTCCTCCGCCGCATACAACGCAAGCTGGGTGAAGCGGGACATGTGCTTCAGTTCCCGCTTGTTGAATATGGTTTCCGGATGGAAGTCCTTCACCTCGGCGGCCAGCTTCACTGAAAAGCCAGCTGTATCGAAATGGGTGATTTCACCGATGCCGACCTCACCCCGGCGAATGGCGGCCCAGCTCTCTGCCGCTGAATTTCCGGTGGGATTCACCGTGCCCACACCCGTGACCACAACTCTTCTCTTATTCATTTACGCTCCTTTTAACTGCTATCGTATGGCAATATGATATCCGG
>CAZJQX010000130.1:0-3003 GCA_964548305.1 uncultured Lachnospiraceae bacterium | reverse complement strand
TTCCTGATCTGCTCTTCTTCGGTCTCAAAAAGATCCTGAAGACTTAACTGTTGATAAGCTCCGCGAGGATTACCTCCTCCGCCTGTGCTTTCAGCATGTTCATGTGCTGTGTCCAGGCCATTGCGTCCCTCTTCTTGTCCGGTGCCGGATTCGCCTTCAGAAGCTCTGTCATCATTTGCTCCATCCTTGCGGTCGCGGTCTCCTGAATTTCCCACAGGTGCGGGAACAACTTCTCGGTCAGGATCAGGTGATTGTACAGCAGCGTGTTGTTCTCCTGCAGATACGCCCGTCTCATCCTGCCGTATTTCCCGAGCGGCTTCTCCTCCTGCAGCTCCATCTGAATGTTCGGGATCAGATAATCTCCGTTCTTCGTGTAAGTCATTTCCATCATTGTTCCGGCTCCTTTCTGCCTGTCTGGTCTTTTCATAGGTTCGGATCGTCCGTTCAATCTCCCGGAAGATCTGTCCGGACATTTCACTGACTGCCGTTCCCAGTACATTGGCGGCAGCCTGCGTATTGAAATCAAAAATGTCCAGGAAATCCTCATGGTCAAAGTAGTCATCGGCGTTCCCCATTGTTCTGGTGAATACCGCGTATGCGATACTCGTGGAAGCTGCCCTCTTAAAGGAAACTTCGATGTTGAGTTCATCATACCCTTCCAGATACGAATCCTCAACGATGTCGCCAATCTGTCGCTTATGCGTCTCCCAGTAATTCTCTGCCAGCCTCTCCGCTGCTTCCATTACATGATTTTCCAGAGAACCGGCATCAGAAGCGACCCCGAAGGCCTCATCCAGCGCCTGCATGATCGGCTCCTCATGCTCCGCCTTCATCTTCCAGAGCTGCACCGGACGGGAATTCTTCCGTTCTCCGGTATCGGCCACATCAAAGACATAGCGAAGCCTCGGCTTCTCGCCGCGCATATCCAGAAGGGCAATTCCCTTGGATCCGCGTTTTACATAGCGGTTCATGCGGTCGTTCCAGAGATCATACTCCGCACAGGCTGTTGCATCCGGTCGCTGCTTGAAGATCATCAGCTGCTCCGAAAACGGATATTTATAAAGCCTTGCCGCCGTGGTCAGGAATGCCGTCCACTGCTCCCTGCTTCCGGTCACCTGGGCGGCAGCCTCCTCTGCCATCTTGGCATAATAGGCAGTTTTCGTCATCATAGCTTGTCCTCCTCTCTTTTACTCATCCGGATACAAATCCAGTGCCTCAAACTCTGCATCCGTCATTCGTGACAGCTTTTCCAATAGGGAAGCCGTCCATTTCCGAAGGTTCCGATCTCTGCCGGTCAAACTTTTCTGCATCGTTTCCAGTTCTTCTATCAGCCCCTGCCTGGTACCCGGACTGTAGATCATCATGAGCATCCACTCATCATCCGTAAAAATCATTTACAACTCCTTCTCTTCGCAGCATTTGCGAGGCGGGGCCGGCGGCAATGCATCCTGCTTTTCCTTCAGCTGTTCCAGCACGGATTGCTTTTCTGCCGGCTCTTCCTTCTTCCCATTATTCACGATACCGTCCAGCATTCCGTAATCATCCTCCATCGCCATTTCCGCATTTTTGAGATAGTTCTCCGACTTCAGAAATCCCGGCAGCTCCTTAAAGCCAACGGAATCCACGTAATGACAGCTTACCTCACCGTTCTCACGAAGAGCCACGATGTCAGATACAGAAAGGCTATGACCGGTAAAATCCCATTTTTCAATTCTTGCCATGCGCTCCATCTCCCTTCTCCCTGAACGGCAGCCCGTTTTCCCTGGCTGCCTGTCTCTGCTGTTCCCGGCGGCTCTCACTGTACAGCGGGCGGATTCCGATACACCGTTTCGGAATGGTATAGGTGACGGAGCCATGCGCCTCCTGCTGTAAAATAAAATGCTCCGGAGACTGTTTCTGCAGTTCCCGGAGTTTTCGAATCAAGCGACTGTCGTGGGTGTAAATGCTGGCGGTCTCCAGCTCGTTATCGAAATTGATGGTCGTTTCCTGTTCGGCCTTCGTAAGCTTATACTTCATCGCTCCGCCTCCTTCGCCTTGGCAGCTTTCACCGGTGTATCCGTTCTGGAAGACAAATCCGAGAGTTTACCCAGCACAGATTCCCGTCTGCTGATTTCTGCATACTCTGCACGATCACAAAGTTCATCATAGTCAATTCGCGTCATGGTACGACCACCGAACCCATAATCCGAAAGAATCTGGTCTCTAGCTGCATTCATGCTGATTTCCGGGTTGTCGATTTGTCCACCGTCAATTTCCGTGAAATCCTTATGATATAAGGTATAGTCGTAACCGTCCTCACAGGTCTGAATGGCAAGAAAGCCCTTGCTTCCCAAATCCCATGCGCTGCATTCTTCCGTAATCAGCGGCTCCGGACGGCATGTACCGCCGCCGCGTTCCAGCATTTCAGCCAGCTGACAGATGTGCAGAACATCATACCCAAGGCGAAGATGATATTCGTCCATATATTCACAGCGGACCGAAAACTTCCGATTCGGATACTCGATCTCCACCGCACAGCCATCTGGAATTTTGAACCGATCCTCGTAGCTGCTGGTGATAAATCGAATATTTTTAGCATTTTCCAGCTCAGGATCAGCTTTTTTCATCTGCCAAAGAATCTTTCTGCCGCCGCGCACCTGCTCCAGCATCTCCGGAGCTACCGGCGCAACAGCAAGCCCAGAAAGTTGGGGAATCTTCTGAAGTGCCGCCATCCTCGCACTTTCTTCCAGCGTAGAACACGACTGTTTATCCAACACATCCCAGCCAATGTGTCCCTCGGCAATCTGCACCTTGCTGTCCATATCAAAGCAATGGAAATCCACGCCGTCCTGCTTTTCCTGCAAGGAAAGCAGCGCATCATTATCCACCAGATAAGCTGCATTCATCATTTTTATGCTCATTTTTCACCTCCAAAATCCAGTTTAAAGCTTGCTGCTCCGTCCGCACTGGTTTCCAGACAAAGCGTAGTGTCATAGTAGCGTCCTGATTTCTGGGAATAGCAAT
>CAZJQX010000129.1:0-3087 GCA_964548305.1 uncultured Lachnospiraceae bacterium | reverse complement strand
CTTTCTAAAGGAAGCAGTTTGCTTTTGCTTCCTGCATTTAAGATACCAGAAAATATGTTCGAGTGCAAGCAGATTTTTTCAAAAATAGAGGAGCAATCGGGAATCATTCCGACGCTCCTCTACTCTGTGTTTGTTTTTTATTCTTCATCCCCCGGAAATCCATACCGTGTCAGCTCATTCCACTTGGCATTCGTGGCTTCCAGTTCCTTCTTCTGCATGATCCGATTCCGATCGCTAAGGATTGCCAGCATTTCATCTGCCACATCTTCCATCGGCAGCTTCTTGTAATGCGACAGGTATCCGATCATCCGCTGTGCGGTCCAGTCTGTGTTCAGATTCAGCGTGATCTGCTCGCAGAACACTTCCGGATATCCGCGCTTCAGCATCATCTCGTAGAGTTCCATACTCTTTGCTGTCCGCTGCTTCATATTACAATTCCCCGGCAGTGATTCGTGAACGCTCTTCTTTTGTCGTTTCAGATATCAAATATCCCATATCAATTTCCTTCCTATTCTTTTGTGGCCCTTCAAAAAATTAAAAATATGTGAATTGTGTTACATTACATTGCTATTTGCATATAATACGGTTATAATGCAAGCAGAACGAATACAGAAAGGAGATGATTCATATGGCACAGACCACCATTACTGCCCGCGTTGATTCTTCTGATAAAAGCAAATTTGACAGCTTTTGTTCCAATGTAGGAATCAACACCTCTACCGCCATCAATATGTTTGTGAAAGCTGTTCTTCGTGAAAACCGAATCCCCTTTGAGATCACACAGGCATCTGATCCATTTTTCTCTGAGAGCAATATGACTCATGTCAGAAAATCCGTCCAGGAGCTACGTGCCGGTAAAGGCACCGCCCACGAACTGATTGAGGTGGACGATGAGTGAGAAAATATGGTCCGATGAGGCATGGGAGGACTAACTGTACTGGCAATCACAGGACAAAAAGACACTGAAGCGCATCAACCAGCTCGTCAAAGACATCGAACGCAATGGATGCATGGACGGCATAGGAAAGCCGAAACCATTGTCCGGAGACTTGCAAGGCGAATTCAGCCGTCGGATCGATGACAAAAATCGCCTTGTTTATCCCATAGGAGAAGGTCGCATCTACATTGCACATTGCCGCGGACATTATGGAGACAAATAGCCCAAAAGAGTCACTGCACAAGTGGCTCTTTTTCGTTTAGAAAAATCCGCATCGCTCTCATCTAATCGTCTAATCCTTCGGAAACTCTGCTTCCATCTCGGCAAGCACGATATCCTCGGATGCCTTCATAGCCTCCAATGTCTTCTCCAGAAGCTCATCCAGCTCCCAGCCAAGCTGCTCCGCGCCCCTGGCGATCACCTCCCGGGAACAGCCAGCGGCAAATCCCTTACTCTTATACTTCTTCTTAAGAGACTTAAGATCCATATCCTTCGCACTCTTGGAAGGCCGCATAAGAGAGGCTGACCAGATCAGTCCTGTCAGCTCATCCGCCGCAAATAAGACCTTTTCCATCATATGAACAGGTTCCACATCAATGGTCGTACCGTTGCCGATGGTGATACCGTAGCCATGAGAACACACTCCATGAATGATGTCCTCTCCTACACCGGCTTCTCGCAAGAGCTCCGGTGCCTTCAAGCAATGTTCCTCCGGATACAGTTCAAAATCGATATCATGCAGGAGACCGACAATGCCCCAGTACTCTGCATCCTCACCAAAGCCAAGCTGCTCGGCATACCATTTCATGACCGCTTCCACTGTAAAGGCATGCTGGATATGGAAAAGATCCTTGTTGTACTTTCTTAATAACGCAAACGCCTTATCTCTTGAAATGTAATTCATTTTTTTCTGCTCCATTTTCTTTGCTACTATTGCAGTAATCATTCTTCATTATCCCTGTTTTCCGTGCATATCTCATCCAGCCATCCCTCATCGTATGAGCTGCCGCAGCCCTTATATGGCACGGCCCTTGGCCTCCCCATCTTATAAAGCCTGCAGTTCTTCGGCCCGTAGCAAAATGATTCGAATCTGTATTTCTGGGTCACTCCCCAGTTATATTCAATCGCAACATTGGCCATGCACGCCCACTTGCACTGGAAGCATTTTCCGCTCCAGCATTTCTTGTCCAGCATTCTGCAGCCTCGCCAGGCATATACAGAAAGCTCCGGCACCTCCGACAGCCAGGGTGATCCATCTTTGATCGGCAGCACATTGTTCTCCTGCGTTTTCTTAAGAGCACCCGCGCGATAATAATCTGCATACTCCCATTCCGGGTACTTCTTCGTCCAACCGGTTCCCTTTATTTCGTCACCGATATGAAACCTGTGTTTCTCCTGCTGCTTTTCCGATATGGCTATGGCAAAGTCTTTTTCTTCCCCATCCGCAAGACCTGTCAGGAAAATGTTGTAGCCGGTCATACTATGCGTCCGATTATCTGTACGGTATCTCCAGACATTAGATCTCGGCTGCACGGATTTAATTGTCCCCTGAAAAGATATTTTCCTTTGCTCCTGTTCCTGCATATCATCACCAACTTTCTCACTCAGCCAGCCGACCTGTTCTTTTGCATGTCTGCCCTCGCAATGAAGCAATCAGCATCGGATCACTCTTCACATTCAGAAAATCCACAAAGTCTTTATCCGGAAGTATCATTTGAAGATTGTAATGCTTGATATCACGTGTGACCTGACGCGATCCCTCTGTTTGAACTATCCGGAAATCCCGGACAGTTGAGGCTTCCTCAAGCTCCGAATCAGAATAGATTTTCTTAATATGCTCATTTATGGTCCTGACATCTTTTTTACTTTTCATTATTCTTCATCCCCCGGAAATCCATGACGTGTCAGCTCATTCCACCTGGCATTCGTGGCTTCCAGTTCCTTCTTCTGCATGATCCGATTGCGGTCACTAAGGATCGCCAGCATTTCATCTGCCACATCTTCCATCGGCAGCTTCTTGTAATGCGACAGGTATCCAATCATCCGCTGTGCAGTCCAGTCTGTGTTCAGATTCAGCGTAATCTGCTCGCAGAACACTTCCGGATATCCGCGCTTCAGCATCATTTCATAGAGTTCCATGCTCTTGGCCG
>CAZJQX010000128.1:0-3092 GCA_964548305.1 uncultured Lachnospiraceae bacterium | reverse complement strand
TTGCAAGATAAATCAGCAGGATACCCACCGCATACATGACGATTTCCTGCCAGGTCACAGAAAGCAACCCCTCCCATAAAAAGCTCATTCCACTCATTCTTTTCCTCCCTTTATCTTTTCCGCAAGGGAAATCAGCAGATTTTCCTGACCGAAGCCCCCTGACTTTGTGATCACATAACGACTGCAATCCCGATAGCTGAAGCGGGCCAATACCACACCGCTTTCCATTTCACAGATCGGTTCCAGCTCCTGCACACCGATGCAGTTCATGCACTGCAACAGAGTGTCGCCGCCGGTAAGAAGCAGTGTTCCCAGTGACGGACTGGTGAACAGCTTGCCCAGCATATTGCCGACACTGCCGGCAATTCCCTGACGAATGCCCTCCAGGTCAATGCCTCTCTCCCGGGCATATTCCGCTGTCAGCTGATTCCCCTCCGCATCGTTGGTTTCTATGATGCACCGCGGGTGGTCAGCCAGCATCTGTTCTATTTCCGTCAGCGTTTTTTCGCCCGGATCACTGTCCCAATAGCCCTGCTCCAGCTTCTGCTGCGGTGTCAGACGCAAACGCAAAAAACCAGCCTGCTCTGCAGCATCCATCTGCCGCAGCGTAATCGGATTCACGCTGCCGCAAAGCACCAGAAGCCGCGGATCCAGCTGCGGCAAATGCGGTCTCTCTCCGGCCGGCAGCTTCAAGAGCTCCGGAAGCTTCGCTGCAAAACCGGCACAGCCCGCCAGTATACGGGGGCTTCCGGCCCGTTGCAGGGCGGCGCCGACATTATCCATATCCTCAGTGGAGGCAGAGTCAAAAACCAGAATGCCTTCCATAGAAGGCAGATCATCTGTCACTGCCGGCACAGCGCAGGAAAAAGCTGGCACCTCACTCTGCTCGGCGATCAGCTCCGTCACCCGGGAATGCTTAACCGGCTCAAAGGGATCCTTGCCGAAGGGGCTGTCCGTCACCTCTACGCCGTCAATATAATGAATTCCCTTCTCCGTTATCCGGCCGATCTGCGGAAAAGCAGGCAGGAACGGAAGCTGTCGGCTGCCGCTGGCCTCCAAAACCGCAGAAAGCTCCGCTCCGATATTTCCCCGCAAAGCAGAATCCGTTTTTTTGTATACACAGCTGACACCGGCCCGCGCCGCCCGCTCTGTCAGCCGATATACCAAGTCATGAGCACGCTTTGCCGGCAGATGCCGCGTCTCCGTGTCAATAACCAGCACCGTGCTTTCGCAGTTTTCCATCTCTACAGCATCACCGACAACAACACGGGTCGAGATGCCGCAGGCCGCAAACTGGACACCTGTATCCAGCGCTCCGGTAAAATCATCTGCAAGAACCAGCAGAAGAAGCATCCTTTTTCCCTCCCTCATTCGTTACGATCATTAGCTTGTTGCTGTTCCGATTATGCTCTCCTTTGTTTCTTCTTGCATCGAAAAAGCACGGCTGATGCGTTTCATTTTGCAACTTGCCGCGATTTTTTTCAATGATTTTACCATTTTGTTTCAGTCCTGAACATGTTTTTCATGCACAACGACCAAAAATCTGCTACACTTGTCTCATCTTTGAACGGAGGGTATATATGATTGACACAAAAATAAGGATACTCGGCATCGCACCTTATGACGGCATGCATACCATTATGGAAAATGCCGCCCAGGCCTATCCGAATATCCAGCTGGACATTCATACCGGCGATCTGGAGGAAGGACAGGCCATCGTGGCGCAGATGCCGACCAACGCCTATGACTGCATCATCTCCCGCGGCGGCACCGCAACGCTGATCCGCAAGGTCACAGATCTTCCGGTGATTGAAATTGAGATTTCCGTCTATGATGTGCTTCGTGCTATTAAGCTGGCAGAAAACTACAGCCGACGCTATGCCATCGTCGGTTTCCCGAATGTGACGGAGCCCGCCCATACCCTTTGCAGTCTTTTGGATTACCATCTGGACATCCAGACCGTGCACAGCGCAGAGGAAGCCAATCTTACTCTGACCAAGCTGCAGCAGGAGGATTATCATATGGTGGTCTGTGACATGGTAACCCATACTCTGGCCCGCCAGTTGGGCATGGATGCCTTTCTCATCAACTCCGGCGTTGAAAGTCTGCAGGCTGCACTGGATCAGGCAGTGAATATCAGCACCTGGTTTTCCCGCCTGCGTCAGGAGGCACTCCTTCTTCGCAGCATTACACAGGGTCAAAACGGCCGTGTCATCGTACTGGAACAGGACGGCAGTCTTTTCTACAGCAGCATGCCGGATCCCTCCGCCTCACTTTGCCAGGAAATAAGCACGCATCTCCCGGAGATCCCGGAAAGCGGAAATCTGAAATTCTACTATACAGAATATGATCAGCTTTACAGCGTAACCGCACAGCAAATCGTTCTGAACAGCATAAAACGCTTTCTGTTCTACTGTCTGCCGTCCCGGATTCCTCTCCATGCAAGCCGCACCGGAATCCGTTCCCTGAATAAAGGTGAATGCGAATATCTCTTTATGAACAGTTTTTACAGCCTCAGCGGTGCCATGGGATCTCTGGACATAGAAATCCGCTCCCTGACCGGTCTCAGGCAGCCCATTCTGATTCTGGGTGAGCCCGGTACCGGCAAGGAGCAGATTGCAAAATACCTTTATCTGCACAGTGCTCTTTCCAATCGTCCCTTCGTGGTCATCAACTGCGCGTCGATAAGCGACAAGGACTGGGATTTTCTGCTGAATCACTACAACTCTCCCCTCAGCGCCTCGGGGAATACTGTATACTTCCAGAACCTGGAAAGCATGCCGGAGCAATGGGCTTCTGCCATTCTGTCCGCTATAGAGGAAACGGGTCTGTCCCGCCGTGTTCGTCTGCTCTTTTCCTGCGCTGTGCATGAAAATGCTGCCGTATCGGGCACAGCCCGCAGCTTCAGTGAACGTCTGGGCTGTCTGGCCCTGAATCTGCCGTCCCTCCGCTCCCGCTCCGATGAGATCCCCTCACTCGCCAGCCTGTATCTCAGCAATCTGAATGCGGAGCTTGGAAAACAGATTTCCGGCTTTGAACCCCGAGCCATCGAAATGCTGCGGCAATATAACTGGCCCAATAACTATACCCAG
>CAZJQX010000127.1:0-3109 GCA_964548305.1 uncultured Lachnospiraceae bacterium | reverse complement strand
ATGAGAATACAACAAAGTTCAGCTTCGGAGCAGCAGCGTTTTTGGGAAAGGCCAGTGGTTCAAACATCAGCCTGAACAACAGCCTGTTTTCTCTCGCATCGGAGAATGACAAAACGAATAACAATGCAGACAGCAATACGGAAGTTCCGAAAGGCGGAAGGGCACTGCTTATTGCCCAGACCGGTGATGAAACACTGAAGACGGGTCCCAGTGAGGACGCGAAGGCTCTTAAGGCTACACTGCTGCGTACGGAGCAGTTTGCAGCTGATGACATTGAGATTTATGAGGTGCCTCAGGATGCAGCGGATGACAGCTATCGTCAGCATATCTGGGAATGGATTGATCAGGCAGCTGCTGAAAAGAGCCAGCTGACCTTCATTGCCTACAGCGGCCACGGAAACTATCATCTCGGCGGAAATTCCGAGCTGAGCCTTGGTGATAATAACAGCATCAGCGCTCAGCAGCTGAAGGAGCATGTCAGCAAGCTATCCGGCAAGGTGATTTTGGCCATTGACTGCTGCTACTCAGGCGGCATGATTATGCCCACTTCTCTGGAGGAGGATGTGGATGTCGACGAGGATGCGATGGAAATGACCGATGTATCTTCCGAGGATCTGCAGGAGCTGGCGGATGATGAAATGCGGGAATTTGTTCAGGAGTTCAAGTCAGCGAAGGCTTCGAAAAAGACCTCCTCTTCCGAGGATGAGTCTGTTGCCACAGTGGATGATACTGAGGAATCATCCCACAACAGTAGTGAACTCCAGTATTACATCTATGCCGCAGCCTCTGCATATGAAACCAGCATACAGGGAGCAAATGGCGGACAGCTGGTGGTGGCTCTGGGACATGCCTTGGGTTATGACCGGAATGATAAAGGATATGCTGTCTTCGCCGCTGATATAAGCGGAGCTAAAGATGGCGGGGATGGCTATGTTACGGCAACAGAGCTGGCTGACTATGTAAACAACAGCTGTACCGTAGCGACACCGACGGTTTATCCAAACAAAGGCAGCGATATCCTGTTCAGCTATAAAGATAGAAATGATGAATATGCAGCGGGAATTTCTGTGCGTTCGGCGAATAATCAGAATGTGAAGGTTAATGCAGACAACAGTATTGAAGTCAAAGTTAAGGTTACAAATCTCACTGAAGAAGAAATAACCGTGAATGCCATGGTGGCACCGATTGACTTCGCATGGCTAGATGCACCGGGAGACTATAATACATTGATGGATGGTATTACTGACAGTGATTACACTGACAGAGTTATACGGCCGGAAGATAAGGATACTGTAGAGGCAGGAGAAAAGAAAGAAGTCAGATTTAAATTCACAGATGGCTTGGAGAAGGCAGGCATTCTTAACGGCGGTCGTTTCATGATACGTGTTTGGGCCGATGATGAGGATGAAGAGGGAAATAAAACCAAAAGCATGAACTATGGCATTGCGGACTTCTATGTGTCCGGCAGTGGGGGAGATGCAGCAGCTCCGGATGAAGATGCGCTTGCTTTGCGGAAGCCGGCAGTAGTGGGCAGTGCAAAGGATGCCATAGAAGTATCTGCTATGGTTCCCATTAATGTACAGTTTGATACGGAACCCACGGAAAAGAAGGGATATGCAAGCTGTAAGCTTGTTGCCAGATATTATGACCTGGGAGAAAGCAGCGGTGCAGATGAGAAAAATAAGGGTTATCAGGTGGATAACCGGGGACAGATATCCGCGGATGATGATGTTCCTATAGATAATAAGAGCGGTTGGAAAAACATTTATAATGTCACACCTGTCTACACGCGTACCGACATTTACGGAGACACATCAAATGGCAGTACGTATAATTATGTCTGGGATGTGAGTGGACTGGACGACGATCATTATTACGCACTGCAGGTGATTTGCCAGTATGGTAACGGGACAACGGTGAAAAAACTGGCAACCTTTATAAAAAAAGTAAAGAAAACCACAGCGGATCAGGCACAGAACGTCATCGGAGAGGTGAACGTTGCCTCCAAGGATTTTTCAAGGCTTTATTCCGGCATCCGCCTGGGAGGCAACTGGAACAGCAATACTGCTGCCACTGTCAGTGAAGAGTATACAAAATATCTCAACAGTCAAAGCTTTGCTGTCAAAACCGTAGGGGAAGGCGACAAAAAAGAGAATATAAATTATATCTATGCCTGCGTAGAGGGACATGACGGCGGCTCAGGCTGGTATGAACTGGATGCAAACGGCAAATTAGACGCAAACAATGAGCTGTCCGGAGATGCAGTATTTGAGGTCGGCAAGAGCTATGTGAGCCGAATCCATCTCACTATTGACGGAGATTCCAATGCTCGCTTTGGTGACGATGTACTCTTCACAGTGGCTGGCCATAAGCTGTATGATGAAGATGGTGTTAAATCTGCTGTTTTGGCTGATACAAACGATAAGGAAGCAGTCATTTACGTTCGGCACGACAACATTGGCATAGATGAAAGTAAACTTAGCGTTTACCGGGCAGGAACGAAGACAAACAAGTTGGCTGACGGTGCGAGCCTGAAGATGGGCGATGAGATAGACGTTTACTGCGAGAGCGGCTATGCCTACTCGCCGGACAGCTGTCTCAGTGAGGTCAAGGGGGATTTCAAGGGCTTCAAACGCTATAAGGTGCTGGGAAATGACAGTACAGCGTCAATCATGCTGTACCATAAGTTCAGCGGTACAGTTGAGAAGATTGACAGCTGCGGTGCACGGCTTTGGCTCTATACTGTTGCAGACGCACCTACCATATACAAGCAGGGCGATGACTTAACCATTTCCGGAAATTTCACGGCAAACGGCAAGACGCTTACTGCAGATGAGAAAAAGAACGTGGTGCTGGTGCTGGAGTCAAAATTTGAGGACAAGGCAACCGGTGAGGTCGTTGCGACGGTGACACACAGTCTTCGTCTTCAGCAGGATGGCAAGACAGTTGCAGAGTATCCTGTTGTAACACCGCAGAAGGGAGCAAAGATTTCCTATCTGATTTCCTATCCGTCAGAGACAAAGGATTACAGTTCTTATCATTATGAGCTGGCAGGAAATAACGGCGAAATTGAAGTTCAGGTCAAAGCGCAGAAGGATGGTCTCCGGAT
>CAZJQX010000126.1:0-3204 GCA_964548305.1 uncultured Lachnospiraceae bacterium | reverse complement strand
TGGGCATGGCCATCACGAAGAACATCGTGGACATGATGGGCGGCGACATACAGGTGGAGAGCGAAGAGGGTAAGGGTTCATTGTTCACGGTTACCCTGAATCTGCATCTTGCCAACGAGCCGGTGAAGAACGAACCGATTCCGGAGCTTCTCGGCGCCAGAGTCCTGGTGGTTGACGATGACATGAACACCTGCAGAAGCGTCAGCAAGATGCTTCGCGATATCCGGATGCGCCCGGACTGGACGACGTCGGCGAAGGAAGCGATTGTCCATGCACAGGATGCGGCAGAGGCAAAGGATGAGTACAAGGTCTACATCATTGACTATCTCATGCCGGATATGAACGGCATTGAAACAGTTCGCAGAATCCGCAAGGTGATCAGTGAAGACATATCGATCATTGTACTCACGGCCTATGACTGGTCGGACATTGAGGATGAGGCAAGGGAGGCAGGCGTTACTGCATTTGTATCCAAGCCGATCTTCATGTCAGAGCTTCGCGAGGCGCTGACGCAGCCGGCGGCGAGCGAGGAAAGCGCAAAGGAAGAAAAGCAGAAGGATTACGATTACAGTGATAAGCATGTCCTTCTGGTCGAGGACAATGAACTGAACCGCGAGATTGCCACGGCCATTCTGGGAGAGACCGGCATGGCCATCGACTGTGCAGAGGATGGTGATGTTGCGGTGGCGATCATCAACCAGGAACCGGCCGATAAGTACGACCTGATTCTCATGGATGTGCAGATGCCGAGAATGGATGGCTATACGGCCACCAGAGAGATCAGGACGCTGCCGGACAACAGGAAGGCAAACATTCCGATTGTCGCCATGACGGCGAATGCCTTTGAGGAGGATCGGAAAAAAGCATTTGAGTCCGGCATGAACGGACATATCATCAAGCCGATCAGCATAGAGGCGATTGCCAAGGTGCTGGATGAGATATTTAAGAAATAGTAATTGTTTAGCATCGCATCGCCGGGGTGTGAAGCATTGGTGTGCTGAGAGATTTTTATAGAGGGCTGGGCATGGCAAACGAGACACAGAATTTAAATGAATTCCTGAGAACAAATGCATACGGTATATATGACGAGCTGCCGGTGGGAATAGCGCTCTGCGACAGCGACGGCAGAGTCACCGACTGCAACGAATACTATCTTGAGGTTCTCGGTGTAGGCAGAAAGGATATTTTGGGCTACAACATTTTTGATTCCTACAACTTCACCGATGAGGTCATGGATGAGATACGCACGTCGGACAGTTATCGATATGATGTGCTGTATACCATGCCGAAGGATGTGTTCAAGAATGCTTCAGTGGATACAATATCTATAAGTGTGAAAATCGTCAGATGTCAGGACGCGGACAGAACCTCCGGCTACATCATTTACATCACCAATCATACCAATGAATGGAAGAAATACGAGGCGCAGCTGGCGGTGCAGGACAGGCGCTACAGGGATCTGGTCGACAATATTCCGCTGGACTATACCCATACGAAGCTCATATTTGACGAAAACGGACAGATTGCAGATTACCTCAACATGTCCGGCAACAAGAGCTGCAATGATTTCTATATCGAGCATGGTATGACCTGGGGTTCGACGCTGGCCACCAAGTTTCTGCCGGAGACCGGCCATGTTATTATCGGAAAGCTCAATGAGCTTCGAAACAGCGGCGCGACAGGCGGACATTTCACCTACGATGCAAAGGAAGTCGGCGAGATCTATGAGATGGTGGTTGTGTTTGAGGGTGAGGAATGGGTAAACCTGATCAGTATACCGATTACGAGTCTCGAAAAGGAGAAGAGAGAGGCCGAGAACAAGCTGCATGAGGAACAGCTTGCCAAGCGAAGAAGAGAAAAAGAGTATAATGATACCATGAAGTCTTTGTCGAATATATATTCCACGATTGTGAAGGTGGAAATCGACAGGCATCATTATGAGGTCTTCAACAGTGCGGCGCTTACGGAGGCCGGTGCGGAGAGCGCCGGGACTTTTGAGGATCAAAAGGAATTGATTTTTTCTGCGCTCGTTGATGCGGAGACGAGAGATCTGATGGAGGCGTTTCTGGATTTTGATACGCTGGCGGAAAGACTGCAGGATCTTGACACGATATCTACTGAATATAAATCGTCAAACGGGCGGTGGAAAGAGGCGCGGTTTATTGTCAAGCGGAGAGATGAAGCCGGCACGGCAAAGGAAGCACTTTATGTGGTTCATGATATTACGGATGAAAAGACCAGGGAGCTGCAGCAGAAGGAGGCGCTGAAGCATGCGCTTGCGGCAGCGCAGCAGGCCAACAGAGCGAAGACAACCTTCCTCAACAGTATGTCCCATGATATCCGTACGCCGATGAATGCCATCATCGGCTATACAGCATTGGCACAGTCGCACGCCAAGGATGAGAATCAGGTTCAGGACTACCTCGGCAAGATCGGCACGTCGAGCACACATTTGCTGAATCTGATCAATGATATCCTGGATATGAGCCGTATTGAAAGCGGTACCGTTAAGCTGGAAGAGAAGCCCGTGCATATTCCGGATCTGCTGCAGGATCTCCGAACGATGATCCAGGGAATGGTGAATGCTAAGAGCCTGCATCTGTCCATTGACACACAGGATGTCGTGCATGAGGATGTCCTGACGGACAAGCTGCGGCTGAACCAGATACTCTTAAATATTGCCAGCAATGCGGTGAAATTTACGCAGCCTGGCGGAAATGTTGCTATCCAGCTGACGGAGAAAAACTGCAGCCGAAAGCATTATACAACGTATGAGTTCTCCGTAAGGGATAACGGCATCGGCATGTCGAAGGAATTTCTCGGGCATATCTTTGAGACCTTTACCAGAGAACAGAGTGCGACCGTCAGCGGTATTCAGGGTACCGGTCTCGGCATGGCCATCACCAAGAACATCGTAGATATGATGGGCGGTGATATACAGGTGGAGAGTGAAGAGGGAAAAGGCTCTGTATTCACGGTTACACTGCATCTTCCGCTTGCCGATGAGCCGGTGGTGAGTGAGAGGCTGGTAAAGGAAGAAGAGAAGAAAAGGCGCTATGATTACAGCGGGAAGCACGTGCTTCTGGTGGAGGACAATGAGCTGAACCGCGAAATCGCGACGGCCATCCTGGAGGAGACCGGCATGACCATCGACAGTGTTAATGATGGTGATGATGCAGTTGCGGTCATTGACAGAGAACCGGC
>CAZJQX010000125.1:0-3274 GCA_964548305.1 uncultured Lachnospiraceae bacterium | reverse complement strand
TCTATGTGCCGAACGTGCGGAAGGCATTGGAGGGCGACCTCACAGACATTCCGGCTTACGTCATCAAGAACGGCAAGGCAGAGGAGATTCATCTCTATATCCAGCCGATGACAGAGAACGAGCGGAAGATCGTGAAGCGAGGAAGCCTCATCAATTTCAATCGAAACGGACAGCAGTAAAAGACTTTGCATCGGGCAAAATCCGAAACGAATCCAGCAATAAACCTACTGAAGGACTTTGATTATACCCTAAACACAATCCCCCGCGGACGCAGAGATGCGCCCACGGGGGATTGTCATATAAACGGCAGCCGGCTTTGATCAGTTGCATAAAAAGTTTCGAAATATTTATCGAAAAACCATTGAGCCATTACTGGCAAAATGCTACAATGTTTCTACAAATTAGTCGAAGGAGTACGTGTTATGCCTACAATCACATCTGTATCGGACTTAAGGAACTATGGAAATGTTCTTGATAAGGTTAAAATTGGGTCGCCAGTTTATTTGACAAGAAACGGTCGGGGTGCCTACAGCATAAGGGATATAAAAGACGAGGAAAATTTCCAGAAAGCAGAGGCTATGGTTCAGCTGATGTGCGAATTGAATGCAGGCATTCGTTCGGCCGAAGAGGAAGGTTGGATTTCCGAAGAGGAGTTTGCGGATCATTTTCTTGGTAAAAGAAATGTCTGATATCTAGCTGTAACGGTACGAATAGCAGACTGTGCCATCTGTGACTTAAGGTGGTATTTTTTACGCAGATCGGCATACAAGACCTTGGAAAGGCCAACGCTGTTCACATAGAAGTCATTGTCAAACACATACTGAGACACTTCGTTGCATGCCAACATATACTGATAGCAAGTATCAGCAAATGCCGTGGCGGCGATGTCATCTGTATTAAGTTTTAATTTTAAAACTTCTGCGAGCTGCATGGTAAATCCCCTTTATTTTATGGCTAAAAAGAGACAAAGCCTTCATGGAACAATTCGATAGCGAAACATTGAGACAGGTTGAAACGTTTATGCGCGCATTCAACGACTATCTTGAATCACAAATATCAAAATTAGGAAGTATTGCCAATGAAGATTGATATTACATTAAAAATCACACCGAAGATGGTAACAGACGCACAGGGCAACGAGAAGAAGGCTATGGTCGGACATTTAGGTACACACTTCGATGTTATGAATAAAGAGTTTCCTTTAGAATATACAGAAAGAAAAGGAATTGTTTTTAATGTCAGTGAAGTCAAGGGCAGAGATATTGAAATTTCAGATATAAATTTGGATAAAGTCAGCCCAGATATGTTTGTGGCTTTTTATACCGGATTTATCGAGGAAGAAGGCTATGGAACAAGAAAATATTTCACGGCCCATCCTCAGTTATCAAATGCTCTGCTCGAAAAGCTTCTGCAGAAAAAGATTTCTATTATTGGTGTGGATTTTGCAGGTGTTCGAAGAGGAAAAGAGCATACACCTATGGATCAGCACTGCGCAGATCAGGGAGTGTTTATTATTGAGAATCTATGTAACCTTGGAGTACTATTGGAAAATGGCGGTACATTTATGGCAAATACATATCCAATGAATTATGCCGAAATGACTGGTTTACCATGCAGGGTTATTGCGGACATCTAAAATGAACAGGCTTAATTGTACATAGAGCAGTGTTTTATGGTATGACATTGGACTGTTATGTGAAGAAAGAACAGGAATGGAACGTAACAAGACGGATTATTCAGAGAGAATGGTGATAAAATGACAGAGAAAGAAAAGATGCAGAAGCAAATGCTTTATGATGCAAACAACGATAGAGATTTATTGGATGAAAGGTCTAAAGCAAAGGATCTTTGCTATGACTTTAACCGACTCCGTCCATCAGATGAAGATGGACAGCAGAAATTGATGAAGCAGCTGTTGGGTAAGACAAAGGGCGCGTTTTGTATCGTCGCTCCATTCTGGTGCGATTATGGATACAACATTGAAATAGGAAAGAATTTTTTTGCCAATCATAATACCGTTATCCTTGATGGAGCAAAGGTGAAATTTGGTGATAATGTCTTCATCGCGCCGGATTGCGGCTTCCATACAGCTGGGCACCCGATTGACTTTGACCGTCGAAATCAAGGCTTAGAATATGCCTATCCAATCACTGTAGGTGACAATGTGTGGATTGGTGCCGGTGTGCAGGTAATGCCCGGCGTCACCATCGGCAACAATGTTGTAATCGGAGGAGGCAGCGTTGTTGTAAAGGACATTCCGGATAATTCTGTGGCCGTCGGAAATCCGTGCAGGGTGATTCGCACCATCACAGAAGAAGATAAAAAGACTTGTTGGGACAGATGTGAACAGTAATTGGTACACTGACTGAATTTTGATTGCAAACAGCACAGGACAAATATGGCAAGAGCAGAAACATACTATTACGATCAACTGAACAAAGAGCAGCAGAGGGCTTATTATGCGATCCGGCAGGGCCTTCTGGAAATGACACCTTCATTTCCTGTACCGCGGCTGGATCGGAAAGAGTTTTCCGACATTTACTTCATGATCCGCATGGACAATCCCATGATTTTCTGGTCTGTGACATTTAAATATCGCTATTACGAGAATTCAGCTAACATAGAGCTGATTCCGGAATATCTTTTCCCAAAGGATAAAATCAAGGAGCATCGGCAGGCGATGGAAGCCCGGGTGAGAAAGCTTGCAAGACAGGCGGAGAAACTGGATGAAAAGGGAAAAGAGATCTTTATCCATGATTTCATCTGCCGCAGCGTACATTACGATAAGCTGAAGAAAGAGTATTCCCACGAAATCATCGGTGCCCTCGGCAATGGTGTGGCCGTCTGCGAAGGCATTGCCAAGGCCGTGAAGGTGCTCTGCGATGCCTTGGAAATCTGGTGCATTGTGGCGCTGGCGGAAAACAATCCGGAAAAAGGAATCAAGTATCGGCATGCCTGGAACATCATTCGGATGGACGGAAAATATTATCATCTGGATGCAACGTTCGACAACACACTTTCAAAGAACGGCGTGCTTCGATACGACTATGTAAACCTTTCTGATAAGCAAATTTTCAGGGATCATGAACCGGTCATATGGAAAGTGCCTGCTTGTGCTGACAACGACCATTTCTACTATAAAGAAAAGAAAATTTCATGGACGACTCTTGATGAGGTGCGGAACAGAAGCCGACAGGCAGCGAAAAAAGGAAGGGTTCTACTGTTCCATTGGAGAGGCGGGTATCTGACGAGAGAAGTATTAAATGAGCTGCTG
>CAZJQX010000124.1:0-3295 GCA_964548305.1 uncultured Lachnospiraceae bacterium | reverse complement strand
TCTGGAATTTCGAAACTTCAGTTCCTTTTTCCACATAGGTAAAGTCCGTGCCGTCGGCATTCTTGTAGCCGCTCCAGTAGTCATCGCTTGCGGTGCTCGAGCTGCTTGTCGTCGTACAGCTGCTGCTTGCTGTGGCGGAGCTGGCGTCTGTCGTCACCTCCAATGCGTCACCGGGTCCTGCGGCCAATGCTGTCGGCGCCCATGTGCCCAACAGGCAGACTGTCATGGCCATCGTCATCCATTTTCTGATCTTCATATATACCCCTATCTTCTCCTGCATGAGTTTGTATCACAATTTTTCGCCCCAATAGCTTAACAGCAAATTTTTTCACAGACAAGCCCTTCGAAAAAGCTTTAAATAAATCGTAATTCTTTCGTGGCGCGGCGCGTTATGTGTTATAATTGGAAGCAACTATTGTAAATGCTCCGAAAGGTACGGAAACTTGAAAAACATTACACTCACAGCGATGGATCGGCAGATTCTGGATTCCTACAGGATAATGCTGGACGGCCTGTCTGCCTATCTCGGGCCGGCTTATGAGATCGTCCTCCACAGTCTTGAGGATCAGGAGCACGCCGCCATCAAGGTCATCAACGGCCACTATACCGGCCGCACAGAGGGAGCGCCCATCACAGATCTGGCGGTCCGCATGCTGGAGCAGATCAACGAAAGCGGCGACAGACACAGCAGCATGGTCTATTTCAATAAGAACCGCAGCGGGCAGCCCATGAAATCCACCACCATTCCCATTCTGGGGGAAAACGACCGCATCATCGGTCTCCTGTGCATGAATCTGCACCTGGAGGTGAGTCTGAGCACCATTCTGGACGGCTTGTCTCCTGACGCGGCAGGCAGCACTTCTGTTACGGAAACCTTCGTCAGCAACACCGACGAGGTCATTCGAAAGGCTGTGGAAACCGCCCGGGCCCAGGCCTTCAGCAACCCGGAAATCTCCGCCGCCAACAAGAACAAGGAGATCATTGCCCTCCTTAAGGAAAAGGAAATTTTCACCATCAAGGGCGCCGTGGGCAAGGTGGCCGAGCAGCTGGGCATCTCGGTCAATACGGTATATTTACACCTGAGAAACCTATAGAACAGGAGAGAAAATGGACATTCAATATTTATTGTTCCTGCAGAATCTGAGACAGTACACCGAAGGCTTTCTGGCACCGATTATGGACTGGCTCACCAAGCTGGCGGTGAGCTTCTGGCCGATGACAATCATTTTCCTGATCTACTGGGCCTTTGACCGAAAAGCCGGCAGGCGAATGCTGGCCGGTATATCCCTGGGCTATTTCATGAATGGTTTCCTGAAGCTCACCTTCTGTGTCTACAGGCCGTGGATCCGGGACAGCAGAATCGTGCCTTACGGAGATTCCAAGGTCGCTGCAACCGGCTATTCCTTCCCGAGCGGACACAGCACCGCCGCAACGGCACGGTACGGAAGCATCGGCATGTGGTTTCGAAAACATAATAAAGCAATCGCAGCAGTTATGTTCGCCATGATCGCACTGACCATGTTTTCCCGAAACTATCTGGGTGTGCATACACCGCAGGATGTGCTGGTGGGCTTTGGCTCCACCGCTCTTATGCTGGTTCTCGGAAATGCGATCGAAAACTGGAGTGACAAGGACAGTGCGAAGCGGGACCGCATCATCCTTGCGGCAGGACTTGCCTTGGTCGTGGCCGCATTACTTTATTACGAGCTGAAATCCTATCCGATGGACTATCAGGCAGACGGAAGCCTGCTGGTGGATTATCAGAAGATGATCCCGGACTCCTTCGAGGGCCTCGGCTTCGTCAGCGCCTATGCCATCTGCCGCATTTTCGAAAGAAGAGGCTTTGCCTTTGACGAGCTGATGGACTGGCGGGACCGCTTCTTTATCGGTGTCATCGCACTGATTCCGTATATCTGGTGGGACAACCACATCATCAGCCTGTGTACCTCTCTTGGCAGCAAGCTGGCAGGCAAGTTCCTCTGGCCAGCAGGAACTGTGGTCTATGTCATGATCATCGTTCCGTATATCATGAAAAAGGTATATGAATCCGGCGTGCTCAACACAGCACGCAGCCGGGTAAAAGCATAACAGCCGCCGATTATTCTTTTAACAGCAAAACAGCACCTCGCCGAAGCGGGGTGCTGTTCTTATTTTTCGAGATTCATCTCAAGCTTACCTGATGCAAACTTCTGCGCTTTCATACAACCCTTCGAATTGCTGTGATCTTGCTGTAGGTTGCGGAGCAGATGCTGATGCCCTTTCTGGAATTCAGCGCACTCAGAAGCTTGCCGTTTCCGATATAGATGCCGCAGTGTCCGGGATAAACCAGGATGTCTCCGAGCTTCGCCTCGGCGAGGCTGCTCACCGCCGTTCCCACGCTGTTCAGCTCCTGGGAAGAATGGGGCAGTGAAATACCGAAGTGCTGGAAGATCGACATCACGAAGCCGGAACAGTCCGTGCCGGAGGTCAGGCTGCTGCCGCCGTAGCGGTAGCTGTTGCCGATAAACTGCTGTGCAAAGCTCACCACCTGCTCACCCAGAGAGGTATCTCCGGACTTCTCCGCAGTATCCGTAATGATCTTCAGCTCATTCTCCACTTCCAAAACATTGGCATCGAAATTGAGATCTACCGCTGCTGTGGTGTTTGCCTTTGCCGCGCTCTTGGAGGCTGCACTGGTGCTGTCCACAGACACCGTCGTGCTTGCCTTTTTTGTGTTCTTTGTCTCTGAAGCTGTTTCAGCTGCTGCCGTTGTCTGCGCCGTGGTGGTCTGGCTTGCTGTGTCTCCGCTCTCCTCCGGTGCAGAATAATCCAATGCCTTCTCCGACTGATCCTGCACATCGAATACCAGTGTTTCCTTGGTCGAAGACTCCGGCTCCGCAAATGCCGTGAAGCTGAGACCGGCCGCCATCATTGAAGCAGCCAATAGAATTCCGAACAGCTTTCCACTAACTTGCTTATGTGCCGTTGCCGTCTGTTTCCGTGCAGATAAATTCATATAAATTAAATTCCCCTTGTTATACTTTCTTCGTTGTCGTCATGAGGACCCGCAAGCCAAGCTTGCGCTTACCCCATGCCAACATTATACACGATAAAATGTGTTCAAAATGGAAATTAATTCTAAAATCCGCCCGGATATTCTTACATAATTCTTAGATTTCCTTAATAAGTCAGGCCATCGCCAACGCAGCCGGCGTCATCCGCTTCCGGTGCAGCCGTTTCTACTTCGGTTTCTTTCGCTGCAGCCTCTTGCCGCTGTTTCCCTTTGCACACTCCCTATCCTGCCATCATTAGCATC
>CAZJQX010000123.1:0-3300 GCA_964548305.1 uncultured Lachnospiraceae bacterium | reverse complement strand
AGCGCTGATTAAAGCGCTTCCCTCGCCGGATTTGCGCTGCGAAGCAGCAAATTCCACTGCAAATCCATGCGATCCGCCGGAGGCTGCTAGGGAAACGCTGATTAAATCAGCGTTTCCTTAGCACCGCACCGCTTCATCGCATTGGGATACATGTGGTGGGTTAGAGGCGCTTCGCGTCTAACCCACCACCGAAAAACCGAACCAGAAAACCTGAGAGAAGAGAGTGCTGATACGGAGAACTCTCAAAACGATATGAGACGGAGTGTTGATCAATAAGCATGATTTTTTGATACCAGGCTGAGGAATTCTCCTTGGTTTTGTTTTAGTGGAATATGTAATTAAAGAAGAGGATGTATATGGTTAGTTTCTTATATGTTCTCATATCGTTCTGAGAGGAAAAGAAATTGAAAATCTTCGTGCATAGTGTGCGGAAATATTTTATAATCAGATTAGTCAAATTCATTCGCCGATTTCCGGCGCATTTTCAGATATAGAGGAATCCCATATGCAGCATACCGGCATCTATTGCATTCTGTCTCTGCTGACCATCGCAGCATTATTTCTCGGTTATACCAACCTTGCAAAACACAAAAATCCATCTGACTGGCTTCGCATTGAAGCTCAGCTGACCGACATTATCCGACTGCCGGCAGAACACGTCTACGACAGCATTTGCTACCAAGGCATATACCAAGGCGGACAGGATGCCGAGAGCTATCAGTTTTATTCAGCGCCGGTAGCAGACTTTGGTGTGCTGAAGGAAATGGAAACTTTCTATGTAAATCCGGATAATGCAGAGGACTATCATCCGCAATATACCTGCTATGAGCAGGGCAAAGGCTTTTTGCTTTTGTGTGTGCCTGCCCTTGGCTTCTGTGCCGTACATGCTGCAGACAAGCGTAAAGCCGCATAGATTGTAATGTGAGGGCAACGAAGATGACAGAAAATGACAAGGAAACCATGCAGGAGTCCCAGGAGGATAGACGGAACCGATTGCAGCTACGGGAACGATTGAAAAAGGTAGCTGCGGATCAGAAGGAAAAAAATGGTCTGTATACGGTTATGATCAAGGATGCGGAGATCAATGATGAGACACTGCAGGCATTCCGCAATGATTTTGAACCCTTCGGTCTGACGATAAAGCTTGCGGAAAAGGAGAGCGGAAGGTGTGATCTTCAGTTCATCTACAATCCCAGTCAGCTGAAGGCAACTCTGCAAAAAAGCGGCGGACGGCGTCAGGAGTACTTTGAGACCGGATTTACGGTGGGAGAAATCTTTGATCTCATGGCAGCCGGAGTTCCCCGGGAGGAGCTGTATCAGGCCACCCGCATGAGCCGTGCCACCTTTCACCGAAGAGTGGCATTCTATCGGGAGCACGGCAATTTGAATCAGGCATTTCATTAAGGAGTAAACTATGGGCAGAGCAGGAAGCGGCAGTCATTCCGGCGGGGGTGGCAGCTTTGGCGGCGGACATCGTTCAGGCGGCAGTGTCAGCGGCGGTCACCATGTAGGCGGCGGAGGTAGCGGTCATCGAGCCGGCTCTGGCTGGGGAAGTGGACTGGGCGGAGGTTTTCGTCCCGGCGGAGGCTTCGGGGGCGGTATGAGAGATCCCGGATTCGGCGGACCGCCCGGAGGAGGCTTTCATCCGCACCCCGGACCAGGTTTTGGCGGCCCCGGTTTTCCGCCTCCCGGTCCCAGGCTGCAGCGACGAAATAACGGCCGCGGAAGCGGATGCCTGACGGTATTTCTTGTATTGTTTGTGGTTTGCTTTCTTCTCAGCATTCTCGGCGGAGGAGAAAGCACGGTGGAAAGCACCATTGTCCGCACAAAGTTGACAGATTCCCACAGCTATGACAGCAGCGACGTGGCCGACGATTTAGGCTGGTTCGACTCCGTATCCGATACAGAAAGCCGTTTAAAGGATTTCTATGATGCCACCGGCGTACAGCCCTATGTTTATCTCCGGGCTTACGACAGCAGTCTGACGAGCGATGCAGAGAAAGAGTCCTGGGCTAAAGATTTCTTCGACAACACACTACAGGACGAGGACGGTTTCCTCTTCGTTTACTTTGCAGAAGAGGATCAGGACGAGGATGTGGGATATATGGCCTATGTGGCCGGCAGCCGCGCCCAGTCCGTCATGGATTCTGAAGCCGTAGATATCTTCTGGAGCTATATCGACCGCTACTGGACAACGGATAAATCCACGGATGATGTGATTTGTCTCAGCTTCACAAATACCGCAGATGCTATAATGCATGTGAGCACCACCCAGGCAGATCTCTCGAAGTACCTGCTTCTGGCCATCATCGTGGTCGGCGGCGGCGCCGTCATTTTCCTGATCATCCGGGAGAAGAATCGACGTGCACACGAGAAAGCCAAGGAAACTGAAAGTATCCTGAACACACCGCTGGAGCAGGCCGTGAACAGCGCTGCAGAAAAGAAGCAGGCAGACGTCACAGAAAAAAGCACAGCGGACGATCTCATCGACCATTACACAAAAAGCTAACGCAACTGTTTAACACATGGAGTCAATCCGGAAAGGAAACAAAATGGGCGTATTTGGAAGAATCAATCAGATTTTAAAAGCAAATGTCAACGAGCTGCTTGATAGAGCAGAGGATCCCTCCAAGATGATCGACCAGACACTGCGGGATCTGCGTACTGATCTTGCCGAGGTCAAGAAGGAAACCGCCGGCGTAATCGCCGATGAAAGGGCCGCTGAGCGAAAGCTCACCGAATGCAGGGACAGCATTGCCAAAGCAGAAACCGCTGCAAAGAATGCACTTCTTGAGGGTAATGAAGGCGATGCCAAGAAAATTCTTGTCCGCAAGAATGAACTCAGCAGCGCACTGGAGGGACTGGAGACAGCTTATCAGCAGGCACATGAGAATTCCGAGAAAATGCGGAGCGCCCATGACAAGCTGGTGGCCGACATTGAAGCCCTGGAAAATCGAAAAGACAGCATCAAGGCAAAAATGGCTGTCGCGAAGACACAGGAGCGCATCAACCAGATGACCGCATCTGACCGGGCAGCCGGATCCCTGGAGGCCTTTGATCGCTGGGAGGCAAAGGCAAACAAGCGCCTGGACAGTGCTCGGGCCGCTGAAGAGCTGAACAAGGGAAGCGATACCGAATCGCTGGTGGATAAGTATGCCAAGGGAAGCAGCGCAGCCGTTGAGGATGAGCTGAGTAAAATGAAGGCTGAGCTCGGATTAAACTGAAGCTTCTGCAACTTCTGCAGGACGGCTTTTGCCGCCCTGCTGTTTTTTTGTGAGGTAAATGTCTATGAATTTCGAA
>CAZJQX010000122.1:0-3320 GCA_964548305.1 uncultured Lachnospiraceae bacterium | reverse complement strand
TGGGCTGTCTCCGTAGAAAGTAAGAAATCCTTATCCATAAATGCTTTCATGTATAGTCCTCCTTTTTTAGGAAGGCTTTGCTCACGCAAAGCCTCTGATACGCTCGCCCCTAAGGCATCCACTGGGTGCCCGCCAGCCAAGCTGTCGCTCAACCCAGTGGATTAAATGTATCCCATTAACTTGGGTAATGTCAGGCTCAGGGCCGGAATGTAGGTTACCAGCATCAGCACAATGAAGATGGCTGCGAAGTAAACCAGCAGCTGCCGGAATACGGTCTCGATCTTGACGTTGCCGACCTTAACACCGACGAAAAGTGTGGTGCCGACAGGCGGTGTGATGGTACCGATGCACAGGTTGAAGATCATCATGATACCGAAGTGGATGGTATTCATGCCCAGTGCGGTACAAACCGGCAGGAAGATCGGGGTGAAGATCAGGCAGGCCGGTGTCATATCCATGAAGGTTCCCACGATCAGCAGGATAATGTTGATCAGGAAGAAGATGACGAACTTGTTGCTGCTGATGGACAGAAGTCCGGCAGAAACGATCTCCGGAATATTCGTGAAGGCCATTACCCAGGACATGATTGAAGAAACGCCGATGAGGAAAATGATGATACCGGTCATCTCTGCGCTTTCCTTCAGGATTGCGGGAATCTCGGAAACCTTAATGGACTTGTACAGGAACAGAGACAGCAGCAAACTGTAAACCACTGCCACAACGGAGCCTTCAGTTGCTGTGAACACACCGAAGATGATGCCGCCGATAACGATTACGATCAGCAGAAGGCAGGGAACAGCCTGAAGAATCACCTGACCGGCTTCCTTTGCGGTGAATACTGACTTGGCGCGATAACCCTTCTTTTTAGCAATGAAGTAAACCACCAGCATGCAGGCAAGGCCCCAGAGGATGCCCGGAATGTAGCCGGCCATGAACAGAGCAGCCACAGATGTGCCGCCGCTGACCAGAGAGAAGGTGATCATAACGTTGCTGGGCGGAATCAGAAGACCCGTAGGTGCTGTTGCGATGTTGACAGCTGCAGAGAAGTTCGGATCATAGCCCTCCTCCTTCTCGATGGGTCCGATGATGGAGCCCATAGCAGAAGCCGCTGCGGTACCGGAACCGGAAATGGAACCGAAGAGCATGTTGGCCAGTACGTTGGTCTGTGCCAGCGCGCCCGGTGTACGTCCGGTCACCAGCTTAGCCAGGTTGATGAGACGAACGGCGATACCGCCCTTGTTCATGATGTTGCCGGCCAGAATAAAGAAAGGAATGGCCAGCAGGCTGAATACGGAGATACCGGAGAAGATTCTCTGTGTACCTGTCAGAACCGCTACATCAAAGTCCATCACCGGAAGGATGGCACATACCGAGGACACGCCCAGTGCCACGGCGATCGGTACACCTGCGATCAGCATGATCACGAGGAGCACCAGAATAATCAGTCCGGATAATACTGCAATACTCATTCTCTAAATCCCCCTTATCCCTCTGTTTTCGGCGCATAGCTTGCTGTGCACATGTCCGCGATATTCAAAAGACCGTAAACAGCAATCAGTATGCCGCTGATCGGCATTACCATGTAGATCATGCCCATAGAAACGCCCAGTGAAGCGGTCTTCTGCGTCATGGTCAGATTCATAATGGTCACGCCGCCGTAGATCAGCACGGCTGCGGCAAAAAGCACGATCAGGATTTCAATGGCAATATCCAGAATACGCTTGCTTCCTGCGGGCAGCATATCTGCCAGGAAGCCCATCTTCATGTGATCCCGCTTGCCGAATACATATACAGAAGAGAACATAGCCATCCATGCGAAGCTGTAGGTCAGAAGCTCCTCGGATATGGTACTGGGGTTGTTAAACACAAATCGTGTAATAATCTGATAGGAACCCACCACAACCATCAGTGCAAAGAGCACGGCACAAACGGTGCTCAGGATGAGATCCAGCCATTTCCGGAACGTATGCAATGCTGTCATCTTAGTTTTCCTCCTTTGCCTCTGCTGCCGCAGTTTCTGCTGTTTCCTCTGTCTCGCTGCTGCCGCTGTACTTCTCATTGAAGGTCTGGATGTGATCATAGAGATCCCGGATATGCGGATTGGACTCCAGCATTTCCTCCTGTACATTGCTTACCTTCTGCTTGAAGAGATTTACATCCGGATAGATGAACTGCACGCCCATATCCTCCTGCGCCACTCTCTTGGCCTCGTCAATGTTGTTGTTCCATGCTTCGATCTCGGTCTCTGTGGCCAGATCTGCCGCATCGTAGAAGACTTCCTTATCTTCCTCGCTGAGACCGTTCAGGAACTTCAGGTTGGCGATCAGCACATCCGGAATGGTCTGATGCATGGTATAGGAATAGTACTTGGCCACCTCGCCGTGCTTGTTGTCGGTCAGTGCCAGCTCGTTGTTCTCGGCACCGTCAATCACGCCCTGCTGAATTGCAGTGTAAACCTCACCGAAGCTCATGGGTGATGCTGCCGCGCCGAAGGCATTTGCCATCTTTACACTGGCCGGGCTCTGCTGCACACGCATCTTCAGGCCCTTCAGGTCATCCGGCGTATTGATGGGCTTCTTCGCATAGAAGTTACGGCTTCCTACATTGAACCAGGTAACCACCCGGAGTCCTGTTTCATCAGTAGACTCATAAACCGTTTCCATGTAGTCCTTGTCCCGCATGGCTGCCTCAAAAGCCTCGGTAGAGGTGAAGAGGTAGGGCATACTGAACACTTCGTAGATATCCGCAAAGATCTCCAGATTCGGGGTGCCGACCACAACGAAGTCAATGGCGCCGGTCTGTGTCAGCTCGATGGCTTTGGTCTGAGAACCCAGGAGCTCGTTGGGGTACAGCTGCACCTCGTACTTATCGCCAAGCTTCTCTTCTACATATTCCTTAAACTTCTCCATGCCGATGTATTCCGGATGGCTTTCCGACTGTGACAATGCGACACGCACAATTCTCTTGCCGCTGCCGACGGAAAGCTTGCCGCAGCCGCCGGTGAGTCCCGCAATCAGTCCCGCGCAGAGCACGGCGCTGATAAATCTCTTGATCCTGCTTTTCATAATTTACTTCCTTATCTTCCTGTATTACTTCGGTTTCTTCTGTCATTCTTATCGGTCATTTTTAATTCGTTTTGTAAGCCCTTACATTCACGGACAACAGCTTAACATTGTACAGTTTTGAATGCAAATGGTTTTTATTTCATTTTGTGCCAATATTTGTACTTGATTTTTATGCATGTTCCACAAATTTGATTCCTTTTCTTTTTTTGCGTTGACCTTTGTTTCCTTTTAGAGTAAGTTTTGTGTAAGCTCTTA
>CAZJQX010000121.1:1748-3339 GCA_964548305.1 uncultured Lachnospiraceae bacterium | reverse complement strand
TTCGATAAATCGGGATTTGATGAGTTCATCTAAGAGTTCTCTTTGTCGCTCGTAGTTCTGTTTAACATTCCTAATGTGTTCAAATTTCGCAGCAATTTTCTTTTGTTTTGAAATTTCAGGGAGTGGAATTATAATATCCTCTACTATATTTTTCGAAATCTCTTTAAATGTTGCTCCGCGCCCAAGAGAATTCAAATAATCCGTTTTACAGGACAAGAAGCAATAGAGATACTTATTATTAATTCGTGAAGAGCAAATTAAATTCTTGAATCCCTGATTGCAATACATTTCGCATCCAGCAATTGCGGTTTTTCCAATTGGTGCACGAGATGAAAGAATTACTGTACCTGCAGGAAATGATCTCAAGCTTGTATCGCTAACTGCTTTTGTCGTTATATGACGTATAGAATCACGGATTATGTAACTGCTTTCATTCAGTTCAGCAGGCGTTATCCATATAACATCACCATCCCAATACTCTGGAATATTGCTTTTAGGTGTTGATCCAGAAATCACTGTACACACATCGCCAAGTCGTACATATTCAGCCATCGCACTATATCCCCTTTCAGTCCTGACTATAGATTTTTATTGCGCCACAGCCGCGTAGCTCTTGTTATCAATCCGTTACAATTTGCTTGCTATTCTTATCAATTACATTTTGAATTAATGTCGCAAAAGCGTTACCTTCTGTTCTGTAACGAACAAGGTATTGCTTTGTCACAGGAAACATCTTTCAAAAAAGAGAGCCTGCCCTTCGGCAAGCTCTCATCTACACGTAAGCGATATTCTACGCTTTGCAGCACCCCGTCGCTTGCGGAGGCTAAACATACACGTTCATCATATTCTAGCCGTGATGATCGACAAAGCTATTAACTCTACTCTTAGTGTAACAAAAAACCGATTTGAAAGCAAGATTGCCCCTACAGCATCCCCCTCAGTTCCTTCAGCCCTACCACATTTTATCGCACCGCTGCAGCCTAGCCTATCCAATTGTCCCTTTGCAGCTGCTCCAGAAGTCCGCTGCAGCCTTCCGAAATATCCTGCCATGTTTCCTCAAAATCACCGGTATACCACGGATCCGCCACTTCTCCTGGATGATTTGTAAAATCCATCAGCAGATGGATTTTATGCGCTGTATCCTCTCCAAGCATACGCTTGAGGTTTCGCAAATTATTGCGATCCATCGCGATCAGCAGATCATAGTGCTCATAATCCTTGTGGGTAAGCTGCCGCGCGGTCTTTCCCACGCAGGAAATGCCATGCTCAGCCAGCTTGCGTCGTGCTGGCGGATAAACAGGATTCCCGATTTCCTCTGTGCTGGTCGCCGCGGATGCGATCTCAAACTGCGCCTCCACACCGGCCTTCGTTACAAGGTCCTTCATTACAAATTCAGCCATCGGACTGCGGCAAATATTGCCGTGGCAAACGAAAAGTATACGAACCACGTTATTCTTCCTCCCTTAACTGCCCTGAAATGCACTTTATTTATTGTATTATATTCTGCGAGAACTGACACGGTATATTCTCGTAGATCTCCGTTAAAAACCAACAACGAGCTCTCGCAGTTACCCACAATGAGTTCTCGCAG
>CAZJQX010000121.1:0-1648 GCA_964548305.1 uncultured Lachnospiraceae bacterium | reverse complement strand
ACCCACAATGAGTTCTCGCAGAATATTAATAAGTATAATAAGATTAGAAAGTAGTCGTTCCGACACTTGCTTATTTATGCTCTGCCAAACAATACAATGCATCATTAAAAAAAATCAGCACAATCCCGTTAAAAGTCAAAATGTGTGTCTCTTGTGTGTCTCTTGGTTGGTATAATACGGACAGAAACAAAGAAAAACACGCAGAAATGCAACAAATAAAAGGAGAAAAGTCATGTCTGAAAAAGCAAGAGAAATCGTTAATAAGTTTGAGAATGTCAAGAATAATGTGGTAGTGCCATTTGACACTTACCATTTCGATAATCCGTTGGCGTTAGATATCAACGTCAATATGGAAGATTTTGTATCAAGTCTTTGCACACTCTTTCAGTTGGATAAAGAAAATAGTTTGGATGCTGATGATAAAAAGGCTTTTGAGGATGTGAAAAAGACTCTCAGAGCGTCTGATGAGGCAACGTCGGTACATATCGCTATCCAGAATGCCCTCTTGGATAGACTGGTTAATGCCAATGGAGACCTCACAAGTGAATATTTCAAGGATGCTGCTCTATACAGTGAGCTTCTTAATGCTATCTCCGGCGAGAATCTTCAGAATAGCTTTAAAACCGCTCCGGCTAATGATAAGGTGGCGAAGTTCACAAAAAATAATGGCGACAAGCTGTATAATACATGCGTTGCACTTCATACCGCTGAGAAGAATGGAATTAATTCAAGTGCTATTCATTCAGTCAAGCAATCAAGATTCATGCGTCCTTATCTGACCGCAGCGTATAACGTTGAGAAGACGAATCTCATGACGAAGGAAGAGAAAGAGTCGCTCGAGAAGAATATTTCAGCTTTGGAGGCAAAAACCAAGGCGGAACTTGACAATGCAACGAAAGTAGCAAAGGAGAAAAATGAGGGAGTAACAGAATGGAAGAATGGTGTTATTAATGAGAATATTGAAGCTTTCAATGCAGCACATACAAAATTGAAGGCGAAGGGCTCTTCCTATGATGCGCTAAAGAAAGTAATGGGAAATGACCATGAGGAGCTGTTCAAGAATCTCGATAAAATCATGAAGAATCCGTCACTGTCGACTGATGATCTAAATAATCTGAAAGCTTGCCAGAAGATTGTTTCTGATGCAATTTCTCCGATCCAGCAGTATGTCAATCAAAAGAAGGCGAACAGCTTTTTTACCAGCAGATTCGGATTAGGCAAGGAGCGGATTAAGGCAGCTGAAGAAGTGATTAAAGTGCTGACAAAAATGGCTGACAGTCTGTCGAATGTAGAGCAGGCCATCTGGAACGAGAATGAGGTTATTAAATCAAACAATGAAATTATTGAAGGCCTTAAGAATGACTCCAAGAAGTGGCAAGACAAGAGCACTGCATTGAAGCAGGGTAAGCTTACAAATTTTAAGTCTTTGTCGAATGAACTTGCAAAGGATACTGAGAAGTATGATCGTATGGCAAATATTACGGCTGCGAAAAAGGATGGCTGGGAATTTGTTCATAAGGAAAAGAATAGTAAGGAACTGTAATGTACAGCGATTAAGCTTGTGTTTTTCAAAATAAATTGTGCTAACCTTCAAAGAAAGCGGAGAGATTTTATCTCTCCGCTTTCTTGATAAATACGCCGTGTTCAT
>CAZJQX010000120.1:0-3508 GCA_964548305.1 uncultured Lachnospiraceae bacterium | reverse complement strand
ATTACTTAAGAGTAACCTTTGCACCCTCAGCCTCGATCTTAGCCTTGAGCTCTTCAGCCTCAGCCTTCGGAGCAGCCTCCTTCAGAACCTTCGGAGCGGACTCTACGAGATCCTTTGCCTCCTTAAGTCCAAGGCCGGTAGCCTCACGAACAACCTTGATAACCTTGATCTTGTTCGGGCCAACATCTGTCAGCTCAACGTCGAACTCAGTCTTCTCCTCTGCCGGAGCAGCACCAGCACCAGCTGCTGCTACAACAACGCCTGCTGCTGCAGATACGCCAAACTCTTCCTCGCAAGCCTTTACGAGATCGTTGAGCTCCATAACGGAAAGCTCCTTGATAGCTGCGATAAACTCTTCAGTAGTTAACTTAGCCATTTTTATTTCCTCCGATTTAAATTTGTGCTTATGCACATTTCATTTGTATTTCTTTTGTTTCATTCTGCGGTGTATCTCTACGCCGCCTGCAGTCCGAATTTCTTTCGAAATTTATGCTGCCTCGCCGTCGCCGTCCTTCTCTGCGATCTGCTTGATAACGCGAGCGAAGTTGGTGATGGGGGACTGCATGGAGCCAAGAAGTCTTCCAAGAAGCTCGTCTCTGGAAGGGATCTCTGCCAGAGCCTGTACAGCTGTCTGGTCATAGAACTTGCCTTCAACTACGGCTGCCTTCAGCTCAAGCTTCGGAGCTGTCTTCGCAAACTTAGCCATGATTCTAGCTGCTGCTGTTGCATCATCCTTAGATACAGCAATTGCAGTAGGTCCCTCAAGGACATCATCCAGCTGAGCGAAATCAGTTCCCTCTGCAGCTCTCTTAATGAGTGTGTTCTTGAATACCTTGTACTTTACGCCGGCCTCTCTGAGCTGCTTACGAAGCTCAGTGTCCTCTGCAACAGTCAGTCCACGGTAGTCAACAACGGTAGCTGCTACAGCGCCGTCAAGGAGCTCTTTGATCTCATCAACGATCGGCTGCTTAAGTTCAACCTTTGCCATTTCGGTTTTTCCTCCTTATCAGATTTTTCCCCGATGCCTGCTGTTTGAAGCATCACCGGGATGGGAGTATAACCACGAAAAACCCCATGCCGAAAGACATGGGGTCATAACAAACAATTTAATGTCTGTATTCTTCCTCGGCAGGCGTTTTCAACCTTATGCCTTGCGGCACCTGCTGTCTTCGGGTTAATACCTTGTGTATGTTAGCATCCGGTTCCCCGGATGTCAACGTACGTATTTGAATTTTTTTCCGTGCAATTCGGCGAATTACTGACCGAACTGTACAGTATCCAGCTTCACACCGGGGCCCATTGTAGAAGTCAGAGTTGCGGACTTCATGTAAGCACCCTTCAGAGTAGCCGGTCTAGCCTTTACGATAGCGGCCATCAGAGTGTCCAGGTTCTGCTTCAGCTGCTCCTCAGTGAAGGAAGCCTTACCAACCGGAACGTGGATAATGTTGGCCTTGTCAAGTCTGTACTCAACCTTACCGGCCTTAGTATCAGCAATGGCCTTTGTCACGTCCATTGTAACAGTACCGGTCTTCGGGTTCGGCATAAGGCCCTTCGGTCCAAGAAGACGACCGATACGTCCTACAACACCCATCATGTCCGGAGTAGCGATTACAACATCGTAATCGAACCAGCCGCCCTGGATTCTCGGGATCAGCTCCTCAGCACCTACGAAATCAGCGCCAGCTGCCTGAGCCTCATCAGCCTTAGCACCCTTTGCGAAAACGAGGATTCTAACCTTCTTGCCGGTTCCTGCCGGAAGTACGACAGAACCACGAACCTGCTGATCAGCATGTCTGCTGTCGCAGCCCGTTCTGATATGAAGCTCTACAGTCTCGTCGAACTTCGCAGTTGCATTCTTCTTCACAAGCTGAATAGCATCAAGCTCTGCGTACTTAACCTGTCTGTCCACAGTCTTAACTGCCTCAGCGTATCTCTTACCGTTCTTCATCAGTTTCGCCTCCTCTTCAATTACTTCTCAACTTCAACGCCCATGGATCTGCAGGTACCTGCGATCATTGACATAGCAGCTTCAAGTGATGCAGCGTTAAGATCCTTCATCTTTGTCTCTGCAATCTTCTGAAGATCAGCCTTGCTGATAGTTGCAACCTTGTTCTTGTTCGGCTCACCGGAAGCCTTCTGCAGCTTGCAGGCCTTTTTGATCAGGACAGCAGCCGGAGGAGTCTTGGTGATGAAACTAAAACTTCTATCGGTATAAACAGTGATCACAACAGGGATGATCACATCACCCTCGTTGGCTGTTCTTGCATTGAATTCCTTTGTGAAAGCAACGATGTTCACACCGTGCTGACCAAGTGCCGGTCCAACGGGGGGAGCCGGAGTTGCTTTTCCTGCCGGAATCTGTAACTTGATATAACCTTCAACCTTCTTTGCCATTTTAGGCACCTCCTTGTGGTAATTACGGGTAAACCCTCCCACGAGCCCGAATTGCTTCGGACGGTGGCTATCTTGTAATCCAGGGAATCTCTTCCCTCGGGTATTACCAAAAATGAAGTAGTTCTGTTATCTGAGTTTCTGAACCTCTCCGTAGGATAACTCTACCGGAGTGTCGCGACCGAACATTTCCACGTTAATGGTGACGGTCTTCTTCTGATCATTGATCTCGGTGATCACACCGACAGTGTCCTTCCATGCGCCGGACATGACATTGACTGTGTCTCCAAGCTCAAAGTCAACCAGAACCTCTGACTCTCTGTAACCGAGAGCCGCAATCTCCTCTTCAGAAAGGGGAACCGGCTTGGATCCGGGACCAACAAAGCCGGTGACGCCGCGGGTATTCCGCACGACATACCAGGTCTCGTCGTTCATGATCATGTTCACCAGAACATAACCCGGAAACATCTTCTTGTCTGATTTCTTCTCGACGCCGTTCTTCATTTCAATGACGGGCTGCATCGGAACGCTTACCTCCAGAATCAGATCCTGGAGACCGCGGTTCTCGATTGTCTTCTCGAGATCCATCTTCACCTTATTCTCATAGCCGGAGTAGGTATGCGCTACGTACCAGCGTGCTTCAGAATTTGTCTCTGACATCGAGCTCACCTTTACTTCAGAATAAATCCAAGTCCTGTCTTCATGATAAGATCAAGAACTGCGATCAGTGCACCGATCAGAATGCCAACTACCAGAGTAGCGGCGCTCTGCTTAACAACATCCTCTTTTGTCGGAAAAATAATCTTCTTATATTCCGTCTTCAGTCCATGGAAAAAGCCCCGGACACCGGATGTCTTCTCGCTGCTCATTACTTTGTCTCCTTGTGCGGAGTATGCTTCTTGCAGAATCTGCAGTACTTGTTCACTTCCATACGCTCAGGATGTGTCTTCTTCTCCTTTGTGATGAAGTAATTTCTCTGCTTACATTCTGTACATGCTAATATAATCTTTGTACGCACGGCTATCCACCTCCAATGATTCTTAACTTCGCATGACTACGAAATTAGTGCATAAAAAATAGGGCTGAGGCCCCTCAAATACTTCGCAAGTGTACCATG
>CAZJQX010000119.1:0-3604 GCA_964548305.1 uncultured Lachnospiraceae bacterium | reverse complement strand
TGGGTCAAGATAAAGGAGAAGAAAATGCTGGATGTAATTATTATCGGCGCCGGTGTATCCGGCTGCGCGGCAGCACGTGAGCTGTCACGTTATCAGGCGGATATTCTGGTGCTGGACAAGGAAGAGGATGTGTGCTGCGGCACCACCAAGGCAAACAGCGCGATTGTGCATGCGGGCTTCGATGCAGAGCACGGCAGCCTGATGGCAAAGCTTAATGTGGAAGGCAGCGAGATGATGCCCGCGCTTTCCAAGGAGCTGGATTTTTCCTATGAGCAGTGCGGCAGCCTGGTGGTCTGCCTGAGCGAGGATGACCGGCCGCGTCTGGAGGCACTTTATGAAAATGGCGTAAAGAATGGCGTCCGCGACCTTCGCATCATCGAGCGTGATGAGTTGGTCGGCATGGAACCGAACATTTCGGATAATGCAGTTGCTGCCCTTTGGGCACCCACCGGTGCCATTGTCTGCCCCTTCGGACTCACCTATGCACTGGCGGAAAATGCGGCAAAGAACGGTGTGAAGTTCCAGTTCGACACCGAAGTGACCGGACTTGAGAAGCTGGAGAACGGCTGGCGCGTGCTGACAAATCAGGGTACATTTGAGACAAAGGTGGTGGTAAATGCTGCCGGCGTGCATGCCGATGAGCTGCACAACATTGCGGACAGTGCACATCCGATGACCATTATTCCGCGCCGCGGCGACTATTTCCTGCTGGATCATTCCGCTGCTGAGCATGTGCATCATACCATCTTCCAGTTGCCGGGCAAGTACGGCAAGGGCGTTCTGGTGTCTCCCACAGCACACGGCAACCTGCTGATCGGCCCGACCGCCATTGATATCGAAAACAAGGAAGGCACCAATACAACAGCAGATGGACTGAACGACGTACGCGAGAAATCCGGACTGGCGGTGAAGAATCTGCCGCTTCGGCAGACCATTACGAGCTTCGCCGGACTGCGTGCCCATGATCCGCGCCATGATTTCACCATTCAGGAGTCTGCACCCGGCTTTGTGGACTGCGCCGGCATTGAATCGCCGGGACTTTCCAGCGGACCTGCCATCGGCAAGATGGTGGCCGGCATTGTGAACGGCATCCTGAAGGCAGAAGAGAAGGCGGACTTTGATCCGACCCGGAAGGGCATTCTTAACCCGCAGAAGCTTTCCTTTGAAGAGAGAGCGGAGCTTATTCAGCAGAATCCGGCTTACGGTCAGATCATCTGCCGCTGTGAAAGCGTAACCGAGGGTGAGATTGTAGATGCCATCCATCGTGTTCCAGGTGCGAGAAGTCTGGATGGCGTAAAGCGTCGTGTACGTGCCGGCATGGGACGCTGTCAGGCCGGCTTCTGCAGTCCCAGAACCATGGAGATTCTGGCAAGAGAGCTTGGCGTGGATCAGAGTGAGATCACAAAGTCCGGCGGCGCTTCGAAGATTATCGTTGGCGTCAACAAGGATGCATTTTAAGGGGAGGCAATGAAATGGAGAATGTAGAGCTGGTAATTATAGGCGGCGGTCCTGCCGGACTTTCCGCAGCGGTACAGGCTTGTAAATCCGGCCTTCCGGCAGAAAAGATTCTGGTGCTGGAGAGAGACAATGAGTTGGGCGGCATCCTGAATCAGTGCATCCATAACGGTTTCGGTCTGCACACATTTAAGGAAGAGCTGACCGGTCCGGAGTATGCGGGAAGATTCATTGAGATGGCAAAGGAGCTGAATATCCCCTGCAAGCTGAACACCATGGTGCTGGATCTTGCGGCAGATAAGACGGTAACCGCTATGAACAAGCAGGACGGCCTCTTTCAGGTGAAGCCGAAGGCCGTGATTCTGGCGATGGGCTGCCGGGAACGTCCGCGCGGTGCATTGAATATTCCGGGCTATCGTCCGGCGGGCATTTTTACAGCCGGTACAGCACAGCGGCTGGTGAACATGGAGGGCTACCTTCCGGGGCGAAAGGTCGTGATTCTGGGCTCCGGAGACATTGGCCTCATCATGGCGCGGCGTATGACACTGGAGGGCGCAAAGGTGCAGGTTGTTGCAGAGCTGATGCCCTATTCCGGCGGCCTGAAGAGAAATATTGTGCAGTGCCTCGATGATTTCGGCATTCCGCTGAAGCTGAGCCATACTGTGGTGGACATCCAGGGCAAGGAGAGAGTTGAAGGCATCACTCTGGCGCAGGTAGAGAACGGCAAGCCGATTCCGGGCACTGAGGAACATTATGACTGCGATACGCTTCTGCTTTCCTGCGGACTTCTGCCGGAGAATGAGCTGAGCCGTGCGGCAGGTGTGGCATTGAGCCCTGTTACCAACGGTCCGACTGTAAATGAGAGCCTCGAAACAGGTATTCCGGGCGTATTCGCTGCGGGAAATGTGCTGCATGTGCATGATCTCGTGGATTATGTTTCCGAGGAAGCGGCTATGGCCGGCGGCAATGCGGCGGCTTATATCCTGAACGGCGGAGAAGAAAATGCTGCGGCGGCTCTTCCGGTGAAGTGCGAGAATGGCGTTCGGTATACGGTTCCGGCAATGGTGCGTCCATCCTGTGTAAAGGACAAGCTGACACTTCGTTTCCGTGTGGGAAATGTCTTCAAGAACAAGAAGATCGCTGTCTACATCGGCGACACCTGCATTTTCACAAAGAAACGGCCGGTGATGGCACCCGGTGAGATGGAGACAGTGCTTCTGAAGAAGGAGCTGCTGGAGAATCATCCGGAAGCAGACCATATCAGAGTGACACTGGAGGAGGCATAACAATGGAAAAGAGAAACCTGATTTGCATTGGCTGTCCGATGGGCTGCCCCCTGACAGTGGAGATTGCGGACAACGGTGAAGTGACCGTCAGCGGAAATACCTGCCCGCGTGGTGCGGCTTACGGCAAGAAGGAGGTTACGAATCCCACGCGTATCGTGACAAGCTCAGTCTGTGTGACAAACGGTACGTTGGCAATGGTGTCATGCAAGACCAGCTGCGACATCCCGAAGGGCAAAATCTTCGATGTTGTAAAAGCGCTGAAGGGTGTTACGGTACCGGCTCCGGTGAAGATTGGTCAGGTGCTGGTGGAGAAGGTTGCCGGCACAGAGGCGGATATTGTCGCGACGAAGAACATCGCCGTGAAGGCATAAAAAGATGTAGTGGTCAAAAGTATTTGCGCCAATGGTACATGAATTACTGTGTGCTGCGACTGCGTTATAAAGAAAAATGTTTTCAGCTGAACAGCCGGGCCGATTCGAAAGAGAATCGGTCCGGCTGTTCTTGTGTTTTGCAAGCGACTTTGTGATCGGCATGTTTCCTATACCTAAAAAGAATACGGACATGATTGACATGTCTCTAAATATACTCTAAAATGTGTCGCAACAGGAATAAAGACATGAATTACATGTCTCTTTCTGCCAGAGGAGAGCTAATACGGAAAATACGGCATACAAGCCGTAGAAGCAAACAGGAGGTACACGCATGAACGCAGAAAAAACAAAGGACAATACAGTAAAGACAGTTACATTCTTCCGCGGTGACGGCATTGGACCGGAAATTTCTGCGTCTGTATTTTCTGTCTTTAAAGCAGCACAGGTTCTCGTGCATTTTGATGTTTATGACGTTGGTGAGAATGTAACTGT
>CAZJQX010000118.1:0-3658 GCA_964548305.1 uncultured Lachnospiraceae bacterium | reverse complement strand
AGCTGCCACCGGTCATCGGGAGGCACGGAATGCGCCGATTGTTCTTGAAGTACACCATGTGACAAAGGAATTCCATGAACCCAAGGGCCGTTTTGCGGCGGTCAATGATGTTTCCCTTCGCGTGCGGGAGGGAGAATGCGTCGGTCTTGTGGGAGAGAGCGGATCCGGCAAATCCACATTGGCGCACATCATCACGCGCCTGATGCAGCCGGATATCGGCACGGTGAGCCTGTGCGGGACAGAGCTCACGACGGCCAAGGGCACGGCTTTGCGTGCCGCTTATCGGAATGTAAAAATGATTTTTCAGGAGCCGCGCACGTCCTTCGATCCACGGATGACGCTGGGGGCGAGTATCTGCGAAGCCCTGAAGCCGGTCATGGACGGAAGAAATGCCCGGAGGGCGGAGGCGCTGCGGCTTCTGTCTTTAGTCGGCCTGGCGGAAGATATGTACCAGGCTTATCCGGGACAGGTCAGCGGGGGAGAATGTCAGCGGGCCGCCATTGCCCGGGCACTGGCGCAGAAACCGCGGCTCCTGATCTGTGATGAGGCAACCTCTGCTTTGGATGTGTCCGTACAGGCGCAGATCATAGCACTTCTGAACAGGATCCGGCGGGAGGGAAATCTGTCGATTCTGTTTATTTCCCACGACCTTACGCTGGTGGGCAGCTTTTGCGAACGCGTCTATGTTATTCGTGACGGCTGTATTGCGTTTCCGTGCGATCCGGTGTTATAGTACAGACTGCCATATATAGACAGACGATTGTAAAAATGCAAACCATCAAGGACACCTGCACATGAAAAAAAGAACAAAAAGCCTCGCATTGGCGTTGATTTTATCTCTGGCACTGACCGTTCCTGCCTTCGCGGACAGCACCTTTGCGGCGAGAACCTACGTGAACGGCATCGAGTTGGACGGCTATACCGCCGCAGCTGCAAAAGAATATCTTGAGGGAGAATTCTCCCGGAACTTTACCATGACCATTAAGTTCCGGAACGGCACAACGGAAACCATCAAAGGCTCTGATTTCAGCTACAAGCTGAGTGCACCCAACAATCTGGAGACGATTTTGGCGAGTCAAAGCGGTCAGACCCAAGGAGCCGCCGGAGGATACACAGGTGACGGCATGAGTGCAACCTTTGATGAGGTAGCGCTCCGGAATGTGCTGTCGAACCTGAACAGCGTGAAGAACGCGAAGAAAACGGAAAATGCCTACATTACCACCGAAAAGCCATACAAGATTGTCCCGGAGGTGCAGGGCAATTCCTACAACATGGACAAGCTTCTCAATGTGGTGAAGTCCTCCTTAAACAGCGGCCTGCAGTCCATTGATCTTGGTAACTATGACGTGCTGGACACCATTACGGTGAGGAGCAATGATCTGCAGGAGACGTTGAGCCGCCTGAACCAGGTGGGTGATATGTCCGTGACGCTCAATGTGCTCGGCCATAAGGAGACGGTGGACAGCAGCAGAATCATGGACTGGATGACCGGCGTGGAGAACGGAAAGCTGACGCTGGACCAGAGCAAGGTGGCCGCTTATGTGGCGGAAATCGCAAACCGCTACGATGATGCCGGAAACACGCAGACCTTCCATTCAGCCTCAGGGAAGGATGTGGTCATGTCCACCACCTACGGTGTTCACATCAATCAGGCGGCGACGGTGACCGCTCTGACAGATGCCGTTGCCGGTCTGCAGACCACGGAGATTGAGCCGGTTTATACCTGTAAGCCGGTGCGGTACGACATGCCGCAGTTCGGCGATACATTTGCGGAGGTAGACCTTACCCTGCAGCACGTTTACTTCTACCAGGATAAACAGTGCGTCTGGGATTCCGACTGCGTGAGCGGCCTTGCTACAGATCCGGAAAGAGCCACGCCCACCGGTGTGTTCTCCCTCACCTATAAGCAGAAGGATAAGGTGCTGCGCGGAAAGCTGGTGAACGGCAAGTATTCCTACGAGAGCCCCGTATCCTACTGGATGCCTTTCAACGGCGGCATCGGCTTCCATGACGCCACCTGGCGCAGCAAGTTCGGCGGCACCATTTACCAGAGCAGCGGCAGCCACGGCTGCATCAATTTGCCGAAAGACAAGGCCGCAGCGCTCTACAATCTGATCAACAAGGGCACCATTGTGGTTGTGCATTACTGAAAATCTGAGCAAGAGAAAAGGGAGGTACCCGCGGGTGCCTCCCTTTTTGTATACAGGACAATGTCTTAGATCCGCATAAACGCGCCGCGCTTGAGGTATTGGCCGCGGTTCTTTACCAGTACCTTGCCGTCCTTCGCCGTGAGCTGACCCCGCAGGAACACCTCGGTGATGCAGCCCTCAAGCTGCGTTCCCTCCAGCGGGGCATAATCACAGCGGCTCACCTGCTCAGATACAGTAATGATTTTGCTGCCCTTGGGATCCAGCAGCACCAGGTCCGCATCGAAGCCCGGAGCAATGGCGCCCTTCCGGCCCCAGAGGCCGTAGAGCTTCGCCGGGTTTTCGGAAAGCACCTGGCAGAGCCGTTCCTTTGTGATGCGTCCCTTGGCGACACCCTCGGAATACATGAGCGGTCCCCGGGTCTCTGCGCCGGGCATGCCGCCGGGGATCTTCCGGAAATCGTCCTTGCCGAGCTCCTTCTGTGCCAGTGTAAAGGCACAGTGATCCGTGGAAACGGTCTGGATCTCGCCGGCTGCCAGTGCTGCCCAGAGGGCTGCGCAGTCACTTTCCTTTCGAAGGGGAGGTGAGATGACATAGCGGGCGCCTTCAAAGCCGGGAAGATCATAGAGATCCTGTGTCATGGTGAGATATTGCGGACAGGTTTCGGCGTAGACCGTCTGTCCCCGACGGCGGGCGCTGCGGATTTCGTCGAGACCGGCGGCACAGGTGAGATGCACATCGATTACCGGCCAGTCGGTGAGCTCCGCAATGCGGAGATAACGGCTGATGGCTTCCGCCTCTGCCTCGACCGGACGGGTTTTGTAGTGGGAAGAAACATCGCGGAGGCCGCCCCTACGGATGGCTTCCTCCTGCAGGGCCTTGATGAGGCCGTCATTCTCACAATGACAGCCGGTGATGCCGTGCACCTCCTTGAGACGCACCAGGATCTCATACAGGTCATGGTCGCTTACCTTGGTATCATAGGTGAGATAGAGCTTGAAGCTGCTGAGACCCTCCTCCAACATCTGTTGACAGTCACGTCGGGCGTCTTCGTTCCAGTCGGTGATGGACATATGAATGCCGTAGTCACAGGAGGCGCCCACAGCGGCCTTCTTCAGCCAGTTCTGAAAGCCTTCCTCCAGCGTTTCTCCGGGATACTGGGTGCCGAAGTCGATGATGGTGGTGGTACCGCCGCTGACCGCGGCCTCGGTGCCGGAGGCGAAGTCATCACAGGTGACGGTACCGGCAACATGGAGGTCGAAGTGGGTATGGGCGTCGATGAAGCCGGGGAAGATCAGCTTTCCTTCGGCATTCAGCCGGTCCGGCGGGGTGGAGAGAGCAGCGAGAATCGCTTCCTCGGCGGGATCTCCCGCCGGGAAGACATGTGTGATTTTCTCGCCGTCAATCAAGATATCACCGGGGAAGCTTTTCTCCCCGGTCACGAGCGTTCCGTTCTGAATCAGCAGCATAGTTTGCTCCTTTTTATGTGTGGTTCAGCACCACATCGCTGC
>CAZJQX010000117.1:0-3716 GCA_964548305.1 uncultured Lachnospiraceae bacterium | reverse complement strand
TGTAATAATCCTGTTTCTCCGTGTGAATATGCTGCTGCCTTGCCACAAACGCATATCCTTTTCCAAGCTCCATCAGGAATTTCTGCAAATTGGAAAGAATACTTTTCTCCAGATCGCTTTCTGTAAAATCCGTATTCTCGGAAAATCCCAGAAACTCTGCAACGACCTGATTTTTGATGAACTCCAGATTATCATTCTGATACGATGCTGTAAGTTCCTTCATCTCGCCTTCTACGAGTTCCTTTTTCTGCGTTTTCAGCATACGATAATAGTACTGAGAAGAAACATTCCTCTGCAGCGTACGGACACTCCAAGTCTGCTCTACAGCTTCCTTCTCATACCAATCGCGTGCCGCCTTATCCTTAACCTGCAGCAATACTGCATAATGCGACCATGACAACAGTCCACCAGATTTTCCAGACAGTGTCTGGAAAATCTCAGGGAAGCACTTGTAGAACGAATAAAAGCTATACAAATTTGTCTTCGTAAATCCCTTGCCATACTTCTCTGTAAGGCTCTTTGACAGCTTTTTTATGACGTTTGCACCATACTCAGAACGTGCTTCGCCTTTGAGTTCCTCTTCGGATATACGGTATCCGATCAGCCAGTTCCTCTGCACAAGAGAAACATTGACAGCTCTGTATGCCGCCTCCCGTGAAGATTCAATGATCTCGCACATATCATTCAGCACATCATCGCTTTTCACGAAATTATCCACAAGGCTATTTTGCCCGATTTTTTCTAAATGATTCTCCATAGGCACTCTCCTCAATAAGGTTGCGGCTTCCGAATTTGTCACTGATTTTACAACGATGAATTATATCAGCAGTGTCGTATTCGATACAACAGTCATACCCTCTCTAATAGCTTTCAATTCGCCTGAACCAGTTTTTCAATCTCAGCCTTGTATGCCATCAATTTGAAAAGATATTCCGGCATCTTTCGTTTGCCCGCTTCCCAGTCTGTCATTGTACGATATGGAATACCGAAGTATTCGCAAAATTCCCTGCGGTTCATCCTCATGGAATTCCGCAGTTCTCTTACCTCTTCTGAAATCATAACGTCTTACCTCTCATTATGATATTATCATTTTTAACGCATCGCATCAATGCATTTTTATATCACAATCACGATTCAAAGATAATGAAAGGCACCTCTCTTTCGTGCTTACATGATGCGAAAAAAAGCGCAATAAAAAGGCCCTTAGCCATGGTCACCCACAGCTAAGAACCTTCAACTTTTCAGATAATTCGCATTCTTCCTTTTACAATGCGTTTCTCAACTTCTCATTGGTCTCCTCCACGTTCATCCGGGAGAGCACCAGCATGATCAATATCTCCAGCAGCACCGGAATCCAGAGGTACATGAGGCTCATCATATGCAGCGCCGAATCCGGCTGCACTGATGCGGTACCCACATAGCCGCTGATCTCCAGAAGCCAACCGGTGATCGCGGTGCCGATACCGCCGCCCACCTTCACGCCGAAGGAAGTGCAGGAATACATGGTGCCGTCCACACGTTTCCCCTGGGTGAGGTACGTATACTCCGAGCAGGAAGCAATCACCGCATTCATGTCGCCCTGCCAAGGTCCCTGTCCCAAAGCTGCCACTGCCGTGAACAGCAGCATCAGCGGGACACTGCCGAAGTAACCGGCAATCGCCACCAAGGCACGGCCCAGCACGGCCAACATATAGCCGCGAAGATTCAGGTGATACATGCCCTTCCACTTTCCAACCAATGTCGGTGTGAATATGAGTGCGATGATCAGCGGAATATTCACTGCCCAGGCAAAGATGCTGTAGAGATTCCGATTTCTCAGCACCCATGTCATATAGTAGATACCCACGCCGATCATGGCATTATAGAGCTGCTGCAAAATGTAGGTACCGCAGATCATCATATAGAACTTATTCTTCACCAGCAGCTGAAATGCCTCCAGAAGTCCATACTTTTCTTCGCCGCTGCCGGCATTTCCCTGGCGAAGCTCTTCTTCAGAAAGCTCCTTCACAGACATCGCAGAGAGCGTGTTCACAATGAGTCCGATAACAGCATAGATGATCGCTACCATACGCCATGCCCCGGCATCGCCGCCGAGAGCAGCCACAAAACCCACCGTCACCGACTGGATCAGCAGACTCGTGGCGAAAGCAAAGATGAATCGGTAGGAGCCCATCTGCACCCGTTCCTTGCTGTTCTTTGTCACCAGCGAGGTGAGCGCCGAATACGCAATGTTGTTGGCGGTATAGAAGACGCCGTTCAGCAGTGTATAGGCAATGAAGAACCAGGCATACTGCGCGGTCTTTCCAATATTCACCGGCACCGCGAAAACACCGATCAGGGTAATGGCGCAGCCGATATAACCATAGAGCATCCAAGGCCGTGCTTTGCCCATCCGGCTGTGGGTCTTGTCGATCATAGCCCCGAAGAAAATGTCGGTGAAGCCGTCAAAGAGCTTAGAGGCCGCGATCAGTGTTCCCACGATACCCGAAGCCAACCCGATGGTATCCGTAAGATAGACCATAACGAAGGCCGTGAGGAAGGCATAAACCACATTCCCGGCGATATCCCCTGCTCCGTAGCCCACCTTGTTGTACCATTTTAAATACGTTTTCTCTTCCATATCTCATCCCTTTCCGCCGCGCTTTGCAAAGGGTACCAGTGTCAAAGCGAAGTCAAATTTATTCTCATCAAAGCGATAGTCCGGCAGTACCTCCGGGCCGCAGCTGTTGAAGCCCACGCCGTTCTGCTTATAATCAAGACAAAGAACCGTGCTGTCCCCTGCCTCCAGTTCATAATTGTGTGCCTTCGCCGCCAGCATTTCCTGTGTATAAGCAGAAGCATTGAAGGAAAATGTCTTCTGCCCAGCTGCCGCAAATCCGCCCTGTCTTCCGGTCAGCACCACAAAATCACAGTCATAATGGCTGCCATTTTCCTGAGGCCGCAGATAATCCTCATGCTGGTCCTTTACCGTGCTGCGGAACAGACCATGCCGGCTGCCGCGGTGCTTGTCTCCGTAGCTTTCCTGCGGGCCCATGCCGTAATAACTCAGTTCCTGCAGTTCCCGGTGCAGGAAGAGCCGCAGTCCAAAGCGGGGCAATGTCGGAAGCTCCGGATCCTTCTCTACTTCCAGCAGTGCCGTGATCCGGCCGTCTCCGCCGATCTTCCACAGCATCCGAACGTCCACGATTTTCTGCACGCCATCAGACAGCATAGCAGCGTCCGCCATAACAAAGGTACCGTGATTGTTCTGCAGCACGCCGACCTGATAGGCTCTGGTATAGGCCGCCTGATATCTCGCCTTCTCCCATTCCTTTCGAATATACATATCGTTGTCCGTAGGTGCCCGCCAAATATTCAACTCCATCGGACGATTCAGATACTCTTTCCCGGCAAAGCACAAGGAAGTAAAGAGTCCTGTCTTTCGGCTGACAGCATAAGAGAATTCCCTTCCCGTGAGCAGAATAGCATCCCCGGTTTCCTGCACAGTAACAGCTGTATTGCCCGGCGCTTTCGAAAGCCAGGACAGCGCCTGCTGATTCCGGCCGTCGACATTATCCAGCTTCACCTCATCAAAGCCCAGAAGCAACCCCTTCTCCAGCAGCGGAAGCGCCTTTTTCAGCCGATAGCTGAACTGAAGATAAACCCGTCCTTTTTCCGGAATGCTGAGGGGAAGCACGGTCTCGCCTTCGCCATGGGACGGAATCGAAAATGCAGGA
>CAZJQX010000116.1:0-3771 GCA_964548305.1 uncultured Lachnospiraceae bacterium | reverse complement strand
ATCCACAATACGTATGTGTATATGAGAATTTTGCGCGCTGCGGAGATGCGGCGCAGCAATCCGGCTATCGTCAGGTTCAAAACGACTTTTGCGCCTGACACCATTTGGAAACAGTAAGGAGGACACTATGGCGGAGCCGATGGATGTGGAAAAGCAGCTCTATACGGAGGACGAGGAGGAAATCAGCCTGGTGGAGCTGATGGTGCAGCTCCTCAGCGGCTGGAAGAAGATCCTGCTGCTGGCCCTGATCTTTGCACTGCTGCTGGGCGGCTACCGCGGCGTAAAGGGCCTGCGGGAGCGCAGCGCGGCGGGCGGTACAGCCGAGGCGGAGGAGAAATACGAAGCCGACCTCGAGGCCTATGAGGCGCAGAAGACAATGCTGGAGAACCAGATTGAAGCGACCAGCGAAAGCATCCAGCAGAACAACACCTACCAGGAGAGCTCTGCACTGATGCAGCTGGATCCCTACAACTACGCCGGGGCTTCCATCGTTTACTATGTTAATGCTCACTACACCGTGGATCCCAATGCCTCCGTGCAGCCGACAGATCCCACCCAGAGTCTGGTGCGGGCCTACGGAACCAGCCTGCAGCAGGCAGACTTCTACCAGTATCTTTCGGATTCCCTCAAGGGCGCACTGACCGCCGGAAATCTGCAGGAGCTGGTCACCATTCAGACCGATCCCACGACAGGACTTGTGGGAATTGAAGTGGCGGCAGAGACCCTTTCTCAGGCAGAAACCATTGAAGCTGCAGTGAAGGAGTACGCGGCATCCCAGCAGGAGGGCATCAGCACGAAGATCGCGGCCCATGACCTACAGCTGCTTTCTTCTTCTTCTTCTTCTTCTTCCTACTGGGTGAAAAACGGCTCTGCAGAGGCAGAGGATAATGCAGCAACGCTCAATGCCATGGGGAATTCCGTTGCTGAGAAGCAGCAGGAATTTGAAAACAAGCAGACCGAGCTGAACCAGAAGCTGGAGGATCTCAAGAAGCAGGCAGACGAGCTTGAAGAGCCGCAGCCTGAGGGCACCGGCCGCGGACTGAAGCGCGCCGTGCTTAAGTTCCTTCTCATTGGATTTGTGCTGGGCGGCTTCCTGGGCTGCGGCTGGATCACCCTGGTTATGCTCCTGGGCGACCGCTTCTATGATGAAGAGGAGCTGCAGCAGCGCTACGGCCTGTCTCTTCTCGGCAGCCTGCGCCGCTTCCCGGAGAAGGGCCTTATGAACCGTCTCTGCGCTCTGCTGGCCGGCGACAAGAGCCGTCAGTCTGATATGGCAGCCCTCGCGAATTTCGCCGAGGCCAATGTGGCCGCCCTTCTTCGGAATCAGCCGGCGGCGACTGCGGCACCGGTGCTTCTCGCAGGCAGCGAAAACAAGAAGCTTTCCGCACTGATCGCAGCGCTGCAGGAGAAGTCCGGCACAGACGGCTATCAGCTCTGCGGCGACATCCTTCAGGACCCGGCAGCGGTAGCTATGCTGCAGCCCGGCACCAGACTTGTGATTTGTGAAGAAAAGGGAAGCGCAAGCCGCCAGACCATCCTGAACGAGCTCAGGAAGCTGCGTGACCTCGGCTGCGATGTGCTCGGCATCATTTCCCTGTAAAAAGCGATGAAAAGAAAAAAACTCGAACTGACCATTACCGGTCTTATCTATCTGTTCACGGCCATCGCCAGCGCTCTGCTGGCGATTTTCGTGTTGTCATGGAAGCAGAAGCTGACGCCCACCTTCCTGGGCGGCAACCCGTTCATCACGGCCATCCTGCCCCTGCTTCTGGCCGAAGGCATTACCGCCTTCCTGCTGACCTATGACGGGAAGTATGCCTTCCACAGGGTGAAGCTGTTCAGCTGCATACGGCGGAGTTTAATGTCTTCGGCGGCGCTTGCCGGGATCTGGGCGGCAATCCTGCTGCTCCAGAAGAATGAAGTCACCGCCTCCCGCTACTTCTTTGCTTTCACCCTGCTGATTCACTTTGTGCTCCTCTCCGTGCTGCTTTGCGCAGCGCAGAACCTGGTGATCAACTATTACTACCGCACCCACAATGCGAGCTTCGTGCTGCTGGTCAGCACCCGGAAGCGCGCGGCGGCCGGTTCGGATCTTCTGAAGCAGGACTGGTCCCGGAAGCTTGTGGGCATTGCCCTGCTGGATGAGGAGAGTCTCACTGATGCCGGGGATAATGTCGGCGAGATCGACCATATCCCGCTGGTGGCCGGACGAAATGAGTTCGTCAGTTGGGTGCAGCAGCATGCGGTGGACGAGGTGTTCTTCCTGGCGGAAAGCAACGATGAGACCGTTATGGTGGCCATGAAGGAGTTTGTGCAGATGGGCATCTCCGTGCACATGACACTACCCTCGGTGGAGGCGCTGGATCGGCGGCTTTCCCTCAGCGAGGACGACTATACACCTGCAGTATGCCGGGATCTCTCTTATTTCCGGGGACAGGTTCCCATGATCAGCTTCGATCAGCCGCAGCCCAAGCTTCGCTTTATGGCGCTAAAGCGGCTTATGGACATCTGTGGAGGCCTCGTGGGCGCCGTCATTGCCGTAATCCTCTATGTGATTCTGGGCATCATCATCAAGCTGGATTCACCGGGACCGGTGCTCTTCGCCCAGGAGCGCGTCGGGAAAAACGGCAGACTCTTTAAGATCTATAAATTCCGTTCCATGTACATCGATGCGGAGGTCCGCAAGGCGGCGCTCATGCAGCAGAACGAGATGAACGGCCTCATGTTCAAGATGAAGGATGATCCCCGCATTACCCGCGTGGGCAAATTCATCCGGAAGACTTCGCTGGACGAGTTTCCGCAGTTTTTTAATGTCCTGAAGGGTGACATGGCGCTGGTGGGAACCCGCCCGCCCACGGTCTCCGAGTTCCGCCAGTACAGCAATTACCATAAGCGCCGCCTCGCCATGAAGCCCGGCATCACCGGCATGTGGCAGGTCAGCGGCCGCTCCGACATCAAGGACTTCGAGGATGTGGTGAAGCTCGACTGCCGCTACATCGACAACTGGAGCCTCTGGCTTGACATCAAAATACTCTTCAAAACCGTGATGATTGTGTTTACGGGGAGAGGATCAGAATAAAACCTAAATAACCCTACATTTCTGGTAGAATATCTACCGTAAACGCCTGCTATTCATTATAATGTGATTAAAATAATGAGTAGGAGGCACGAAAATGTGTAGAAAATTAACTGCGACTGCGGCGGTACTGTTGCTGACGCTTTCCGCGAGCTTCACCGCCGCTGCCGACGGCAGGTGGTTCTATGACGGAGAGGCAGGGAAATGGAGGCTTGTGATCTCTGAAGAGTCTCAGGATTTCATTTCGGAAGCTGTACAGTCATCCGGTTCCGATGTGATTGAGACTATTCCGAATCTGCGGAACTGTCTCAGAAAGCAATGGTTTCAGGATCCGGAGGATCACTACTGGTACTATCTGGATAAGGATGGCTGGATGCTCACGGGTGTGCAGGAGCTGGATGGTATCCGCTATCGCTTCCGTGACCGGCCGCATCAGGGCAATTACGTTCCGGACGCCGATGGACAGGGGCAGATGACAACCGATGATCGCGGTACCGGCTTCTATTCCTACCGCGCCAACGGTCGTCCCACCTACGGGTCTCTTGCTGAAATTCTGGGAGACATGGATCCGGGATCAGGCGGATGCGGCAGCAAGGTGGCTCGTGATATGTGGGAAATTGAGCGGGATACGGAGAAGGGGACAGCAGGACAGGAGAAAAGCAGTGCTTCCAATCTCCGAAAACCGGAGCAGAAGG
>CAZJQX010000115.1:0-3822 GCA_964548305.1 uncultured Lachnospiraceae bacterium | reverse complement strand
TCGCTGCTGTGCAAGAAAAACCTCTGCGATTTCCGGAAAGGGCCGTACCGGCAGGGGCTGCTCTGTGTGCTGTCCGATGAATTTTTCCATCCAGACGGTGCTGTACCAGCGGCGGAACTTGTAGACCACCATGTGGAATTTTGCTGCCTGCTGAAAGCCCATGTGCTCATGGAAGCAGAAGGAATTTTTCGTGAGGTATTCGTCCTCCACATCCGGATAGCCGATGCAGGCATTCATATTCAGAATGTTCTGGAGTTGCAGAGCCCGTTCCAGGGCCTGGTACAGCTCCCTGCCGACACCGTGCTTCTGCACCTGCCTGTCTACGTAAATGCTGGTTTCCACCGCCCAGCCGTAGGCGGGCCGCACCCGGAAGGGGCCTGCATAGGTGTAGCCGCAGATCCGTCCGTCATGGATACTGACCAGATAAGGATAGCGCTCCAGGGTTCGCCGAATGCGCTCCCGGAAGACGGGAACGGCCGGTACATCATATTCTGTTGTGATGGCAGTGTGTAGGACATATTCCTGATAAATCCGGAGCAGGTCCTCTGCATCGTCTGTGGTGGCTATTCTGATCATGGACTTTCTTTTCTTCCTTCTCTCAAATGATATAGGTGTAATTATAGTTTAAACCGAGGAGCTTATTCAAGTAGAAACAGAGAGGCCCTGCCCGGATTTCCGGGCAGGGCCTCTGACGATGAAAGCGATGCTTCACAAAAGCAGGAGCTTATTTTCTTCAGATTAAGTAACTGTTTAGCACCACATCGCCACAGTGCTACGCACTGCGCGATGTGGCGGTTTAGAGGCGCTCCGCGCCTTATCCGCCACCAGAAAAATATCAAAAAAGCTTCGCCGAGCAAGCTCTGCTCCGCATTTTATGAATTTTTCTGGTGGTGCTAAACAATTACCAGGTTAATTCTGGAAGCGCTGAATCACCTCGGCCAGATGCTGGGTGAGCTTCTCATTTTCAGTGTAGTCCACAGGACACTCTACGACTGCAGGCTTGCCGCAGTTGAAGGCCTTTTCCAGGGTGGGGATCAGCTCCTCGGTGGCGTTTACCCGGAAGCCGACGGCATTCATGGCCTCGGCCAGCTTTACGAAGTCGGGATTTGTGAAGTCCACATGGAAATGATCGTGGAAGCGGTCGTCCATCTTCCACTTGATGAGACCGTAGCTCTGATCGGTCAGCACCAGTACCACGATGGGGACATTCAGCCGAACGGCGGTCTCCAGCTCCTGGTTATTCATCATGAAGCCGCCGTCACCGGTGATGGACAGAACCCGGCGCTCCGGATAGAGCATCTTTGCGGCAATGGAGCCGGGGAGGGAAATGCCCATGGTGGCGAAGCCGTTGGAGATCAGACAGGTATTGGGCTTGTGGCATTCATAGTGACGGGCGATCCACATCTTGTGGGCACCGACATCGGAAACGACGATATCGTCCGGCCCCATGATCTTTCGTACATCATAGAGGAGCCGCTGGGGCTTGATGGGGAAGCTTTCATCGTGGGTGTAGACAGCATTTTCATCACGGAACTGCTGGCGGAGGGCAAAGAAATCCGTCGGCTCCGCCTTGGGATCGCAGGCCAGCATGATGCGCTCCAGAGAGTGACTGATGTCGCCCACCACCTCTACATCCGGCTGGTAGAGCTTGTTGATATGTGCCATCCGGCTGTCGATGTGGAGGATGCGGTGATTGTCTTTGCTGTTCCACTTGAGCGGTGCCAGCTCCACGATATCGTAGCCCACACAGATCACCAGGTCTGCCTGATCCAGCATCACGTTGGCATAGTCCTTCTGCGGGATGCCGATGGTGCAGAGGTGGTAGGGATTGGTATAGGGGATAATGCCTTTGGCCATCATGGTATTGATGACCGGAATGCGAAGCTGGGTGGCAAATTCGGTCAGGGCCTTGGCGGCATGGGAACGAACGGCGGAGTGACCAACGAGCAGCAAGGGATGCTGTGCCCGGTTGATTTCGGCAACAGCAGAGGCCAGCTCATCCGCGTCGGCGTACTCCTTGCCAAGGACAGGGATTTTGATGAGCTTCTGGGCAGCACCTGCGGGCACCGGCATACCGGCCACATCCTGCGGCACGCAGATATGTGTCGCGCCGGGACGTTCACTCTCCGCATACTTAAAGGCCAGACGGACGATCTCGTTCACGGAAGAGGGAGACATGACCATCTTGGTGCGTTTTGTGATGGGCTGGAAGAGAGTCTCCAGATCCAGATACTGGTGAGCAGTCAGCGGCATCTTATCGGTAGAAACCTGTGCGGTAATGGCCACCAGGGGAGCGCCGTCGCCGTTGGCATCCGCCACACCGGTGATCAGATTGGTAGCACCGGGGCCGAGGGTGGAGAAGCAGACAGCGGCCTTTCCGGTGAGACGTCCGTAAACATCTGCCATGAAGGCAGCGCCCTGCTCGTGGCGCACGATAATCGTTTTGATTTTCTTTGATTCATGAAGTGCCTTCATGAAATCCAGGTTCTCCTCACCGGGGATACCGAAGGCATACTCGACGCCTTCATGCTCCAGGGCCTTCACCAGCATTTCCGCAACGCTGATCTGCTGCTGTTCTTCATTATTTTCCATAGGTAATGCTCCTTCCTGCTGCTTCAGATATACATCGGGCCGTGATGGACTCGAAAAAGACTCACTGAAAACACATGAGGGCTGTGTCCTTAGTGTTATCAAGGAAAATGGGAACAAGAATAAAGACACAACGTCCATTATTCTTGCTCCCATGCAAGTCCTTTATTTGGTTTTCTGCATAGTAGCACAGGCCAAAATGAAATGCAAGAGGATTTCTTCCATATAAATATTCAACAATGTGTATTGAATTCTTCTATGATGACGATAGGCAAAAATATGGCAAAATGCACAGAATCAATTCGACAATATCAGTTGTAATAGAAGAAAATGCCATACAAGTTAGCGCTAACTAATTGCTGATATATACAATGATATACAGATGAGATAGTTGATATAATTCTGAGTTATTTGTGGACACGGAAACTGAGTGATAAGTTATGGACAATTCGAAGACGTACCGAAGAGGAAATGTCGGAGATATATATGAGATGCAACGGGGCAGGTATTTTCCGGGCTTTTGAAAAAAGGCCATGAGGAAAAGCCTGCCTTTTGCGTATACAAAAGGAGGAGTCTGTTATGAAGAAGAAATCACAACAAGTACTGGCAATGAGTCTGGCAGCCATGATGGCTCTGACGGCCTGCGGCGGAAGCGGCAGCAGCTCGGACAGCGGAAGTACCGCAGCCGCCGGCAGCACAGAGGCGGGAACCACAGCAGAGACCGCGTCATCAGGACCGGCATCCAGTGAAAGCGGCAGCTTCCAGGATACTCTGCATATCGCGGTGACCCAGCAGCCGCCTTCCCTGGATCTTCACAAGAATAGCTCCCTGATTTCCCGGCAGATCATGGATGGTGCGGTATTTGAGAAGCTCGTGACCTTGAACAGCAAGGCAGAGGCTGTGCCGGAGCTGTGTGAGTCCTACGAGTTAAGTGAGGACGCGAAAACATTGACCTTCAAGCTGCGGAAGGGCGTCAAATTCCATGACGGCAGTGAAATGACGGCGGATGATGTCGTGGCTTCCATGAACCGTTGGATCGAGGGCTTCAGTACCGCAGCTACCATGCTGGGAGATGCCCGCTTCACCAAGGTGGATGATGACACGGTAGAAATCACGGCCGATACTTCATTGCTTTTGCTCCCGTCCATGATCGCCGGTTCGGCACAGCCGGTAGCCATCACCACAGCGGCGGCCTGTGCGGAGGAGGACGACAACGGCTTTCTGAAGGAGTAC
>CAZJQX010000114.1:0-3836 GCA_964548305.1 uncultured Lachnospiraceae bacterium | reverse complement strand
GAAGCTGAGTCTGTACCGACTGTAGAAATCGAGGCCGTGGTAGAAACAGAGACATCGGAAATCACAGAGCCTGCTGCAGATGAATCGGCGGCAGTTGAGACGGAGAATACAGTTGGAGCTGGGGAAGCGGAAACGGAAGAGCCTGGTGAAGCTGAGCAGTCAGAAGCTGAAAACGAGCCGGAAACGGAGAAAGTAATTGCGAAAGCAGCATCTGATGAAAAGGAAAACACAGCAGAATCCGACATGATTGCGGAGAATCAGGAAGAATCGGAGATATCTGAGACGAATGAAACTGATAATGTAGCTGAAACCGAGGAATCGGAAGCACCAGAGGTGAGCGAGGGATCTGCAACTGGTGTGGAGGAGTCTGAAGCAGTTACAGAGAATGCAGAAGCATCTGAGATGGAGTCAACTGAAACAGAAGTGGAAACTGATGCAGCAACTGAAGAATATGCGGATGCAGCCGAGACCGGATATGAACAAAAACACAGCAGAAGGCCGAAGCGCTTCCTGATCCCGCTGGCGGTTTGTGCTGTGGCGGCGGGTGCCATCGTGGTTTACCTGAATCTGCCGGCTCAGCGTATGAGCCGTGCACTCAGCAAGGGCAGAAGTTATGTGGAGAGCAACAACTTCACGGCAGCGGTACCGGTACTGGAAAAGCTGCTGCAGTCACAGCCGGATTCTCTTGAGGTGCATCTCCTGTTGGCAGATGCCTATGCCAATACAGATCAGCATGACCAGGCGGTGGCTCTTCTGGAGGAGGCCAAGGCGGCTTATCCGGACAATGCAGAGTTGCTGGAGAAGTTGGCTGAGCTGAACCCTACGGTTTCCGTCAGTGTGCCCTCCGGAGAGTACAGCGATCCGCAGAGCATTGCACTGTCCAATGAAAAGGGATACGAGATCCGCTACCAGCTGAATGACGAGGCTGAGCAGACCTACGATGATGAAATTCTGCTGTCCACCAACGGCGAATTCACATTATCCGCCTATGCTGTGGCATCAGACGGCGCCAAGGGCGAGAGCGTAAGCATGAATTACACAATTCAGCTGGATCCGGAAAAGTATCCGCTGGACCAGTTTGTGGACACCGCAGAGGGCAGGCAGTATATCGATGCCGACGGTGCTGTGCAGACCGGCTGGATGACCAAGGACGACAAGACCTATTATTTCGATGAGAAGGGATACATGTTGACCGGACTTCAGACCATTGAGGACAGCACCTATTTCTTCGACGCCGACGGCGTGCTTTCCACCGGCTGGCAGCAGCAGGACGGCAAGTCTTATTTCTTCGATGAGAAGGGCCGGATGCTCACCAATACCTGGATTGACAACCAGTACTATGTGGGTGAGGATGGTGCCATGTTGACGGATACCACCACACCGGACGGCGTGTATGTCAATGCCCGGGGCCAGAAGGGCTTTGATGCAGCCTCCGAGTTTGCCAATTATCCGAATTCCATCGTTCAGGCACACATCAGCACCAAGGTGGATAAGGGAGACTACTACGAGGTATCGGCTTCGGTTTACCATCAGAAGTCGGACAACAAGCCCACAGGTGAGTCCTACGACATTACCCTGAAGGTACTGAAGCATGCCAAGGTGCACTATCTCGACAACAATTTGCCGGATATCATCGCTTCCGATGCCTTCAGCTTCCTGAAGGAGATCGGCATGCAGAAAATTCAGCAGGATAATGACGGCTATGTCACAGAATTCAGCTTCGCCCTGGGAGAGAAGCGAAGCTAAGAGTAAGAGGAAGCAAAAGGTGCGAAGCACTGTCAGAAAAAATCAGAAGGTACTGCGGCGGGGGCTCACGACAGGAACCTGCGCCGCCATTGCCGCAAAGGCAGCTGCAGAGAAGCTGCTGATGCATAAAACAGAAGCTGCCGCCGGGGTACGTCTTCCCAACGGCGAGCGAGTATCACAGCCGGTGTTCCCTTTTGGAGATACCGGCTTTTATACGTTGAAGGATGCGGGAGACGATCCGGATGTCACCAACGGCACCCGGATCTGTGCCCGAGCCTTCCTGCACTTGGAAGCAGTGCCGGAATTGAAAAACCGGCAATATTTCACGGATCCGGACTATCCGGGGATTCAATTGTACGGGGGACCGGGGGTTGGTCGCATGACGAAGCCGGGGCTGAAGGAGAAGGTGGGGGAATTCGCCATCAATCCGGTGCCGCGGCATATGATTTTTGAGGCCGTCTTTGAGGTGTTGGACCGCTCCGACTATACCGGCATGCTGGGTATCGAGATTTCGGTACCGGATGGGGAAATGCTGGCGAAGCACACATTTAATCCGCTGCTGGGCATTGAAGGCGGCATTTCTATTCTGGGGACCAGCGGCATCGTGGAGCCCATGTCGGAGCAGGCCATTGTGGACACCATTGAGGTTCTGCTGCAGCAGGAGAAAAATTTGGGGACAGAGACCGTGGTCCTCGTACCGGGAAACTACGGGGAACGTTATGTCCGGGAATGCCTTCAGCTGCCGGAGAGGATTCATACAGTACAGTGCTCGAACTTTATCGGCGAGGCTTTGGATCTGGCTGTGGGGCTGGAATTCAACCATGTACTGATGGTCGGCAATATCGGCAAGCTGGTGAAGCTTGCTGCCGGCATTATGAATACCCATTCCCGTTATGCGGATGGCCGCTGGGAGATTTTTGCTGCGCATGCCGCCCTACTGGGCGCGGATCGGGTGCAGCTGCAGGCCCTGCGGGAGTCTGTGACCACAGAGGAAATGCTGCGGCTTCTGACGGACTGGGGTCTGCGGGATGCTGTGATGCGCTCCGTTTTTTCGGAAATGGAGCGGCATGTCCGCCGCCGGGTGAGGGATTTACCGGTTTCGATTATGGTTTATTCGGAAAAATACGGATTGCTTGCCGCGAGTGCGGGTATCGATGCGCTGCTGGACGGCCTTCGCCGGGCGTGAAGCAGGGAGAAGAGAGGAGACACTATGGTACATTTCGTGGGCGCGGGTCCGGGAGCGCCGGACCTTATTACGCTGCGGGGACTGCGGCTTTTGGAAAAGGCGGATATTGTGATTTACGCCGGCTCCCTGGTGAATCCCGAGCTGCTTCGTTATGCGAAGCCGAAGGCAAAAATTTATGATTCGGCGAAGCTCAGTCTGCTGGAAATTATAGAAATCATCGTGGCGGCTTATCGGGAACGAGGGCTTCCGGCCGGAGAGGGCGGATCGAAGACATTATCCTATGAAAATGCCGACGCGCCGGAAATTGTGCGTCTGCAGACGGGGGACGTGTCGATCTACAGTGCCTTGCGGGAGCAGGCGGAGGCGCTGGACGAATACGGCATCGCCTGGGATGTGTGCCCGGGATTGGGAGCCATGCAGGCCAGTGCGGCAGCCCTTGGCGCAGAATACACGGAGCCGGGAGTGACCCAAACCGTGATCATTACCCGGGCAGAGGGACGGACGAAAATGCCTTCGGCGGAGCAGCTGCGAGGCCTCGCGGCACATCGGACCACTCTGCTTCTGTACCTGTCCTCGTCCCTCACGGAAAAGGTGCAGGCGGAGCTTCTGGCGGCGGGACTTCCGGAAGATACGTCGGTGGGCGTAGTCTACAAGGCCAGCTGGCCGGAGGAACGAGTCTATCGCAGTACCCTGGGGGAACTTTCGGCGCTGTTTCGGCGGGAGGGACTCAGCAAAACCGCCCTCATTGTGGTGGGAGAGATCCTGAACCGAAGCCGGAGTGCGGCAGAGCTGTCCAAACTGTATGATGAGGGCTTTACGACAGAATACCGGAAGGGGAAGGCATGAGCACAGAGATCGGTATTCTGGACTTTACGATGCGGGGCTGGGAGCTGTCGGATTATGT
>CAZJQX010000113.1:0-4159 GCA_964548305.1 uncultured Lachnospiraceae bacterium | reverse complement strand
ATGGTGAGGCTCTTCACGATGCCTGCCAGGTAGATAGACTCCTCTACCGCAGAATTGCCGCCGCCGATGACCACCACATCCTTATCTCTGTACTGCTCTCCGTCGCAAACCGCGCACCAGCTAATGCCGTTTCCCTTCCAGTTTTCCTCAGAAGGAAGACCCAGGGTTCTGTGCCGTGTGCCTGTGGCGATGATCACGGTCTTTGCGGTATAAACCTTCTCGTCCTCCAGGCATACCACTTCCTTCACGCCCTCGTTTACATCACGGATTTCCGTTACAGTGCGGTAATCAAATTCCACGTTCAGCGCCTGGGTATGCTCAAACATCTGCATCGCCAGCTCCGCACCATTTACAGACTGAATGCCCGTGTAATTGTTGATCTCATTTGTATTAATGATCTGTCCGCCGGGTGCCAGCTTATCCAGCAACAGTACATGCAGATCTGCTCTCGCCGCATATACCGCTGCCGTCATGCCGGCCGGCCCGGACCCGATAATGATCAAATCATAATCTGTCATTTTGTCTAAGCCTCCTATTCTTCATGACTCTATTTTCGTCAAAAGCTTAACAAATTCCCATAACTTATGTTAGCATTGCGGGAAAAAATTTTCAAAACACCGATGCGCTGCAGATTTTGTAATTTTTTCATAGCCGCGTAGCTACCGTATTAAACAATCATCAGGTTGGCAAGCGGCACACCGACCAGAAGCACAACCGCCAGCATCAGCAGTGAGAAAATGCCGCCGTACTTATAGATATCCGGTGCATCCAGCCATTCCTTGTTGGAGAACATCATTGCCGCAAACGGAGAAGCAGACGGTGTCACCATGGCGCTGCCCAGAACGAAGAAAATCGACAGGGTAACGATCGGAGCGGCATTTACGCCGGTCATGGTGCAGTAGGTCAGGATAACCGGCTGCATGATCATACCGATGACCAGAGAGTTGCAGAGATTGGTCAGCACCAGCATGACAACCATCAATACGATAATGAAGGTCATGGTGCTCATATTTGAGAAGATCGGAGAGAGCACCTGATTCAGGAATGCGGTAATGCCGGTGTTCTCAGCTGTCAGAACCGAGCCGATGAGGATGGCAGCGGTACACAGATAATAGGTGCCCCATGCCACATTTTTCTCCAGAACCTTGCCGAACTTGATGACCGGCTCGCCATTGATCTGGATGCCGCAGAGCACAGCCACGAAGAGAACTGCAAGACCTGTGCTGTTGGTCTTCAGAAATGCCATGCCGGGGAGGGTCGGGAACCAGCTCGGAAGCAGCATAGCCAGGACGAAGAGAACAAAGCCGATGGACAGCACCTTCTGACGAAGAGACAGCGGCGGCAGCGGATTCTGGTCAAAATCCGAAGCCTTGATGGCCTTCAGCTTCTCCACATCCGGACGAATCACGAACTTACAGAACAGGATCAGCACTGTGATCACCAGGAAGCCCAGAATCATGGTGCAGATGAAATACATACCGTCATTGATCATGGTCGGATTCTCGGAAATGGTTCTGTAGTTGGTGAGGAGCGCCAGACCGTTGGACTGATAAGGCGGAACCGGGAAGCCGCAGAGTGCAGATACCACAATCAGAATGATCACGAGCTTCGCATACTTATCATTTCTGGTGTAGCCGAGCTGCTGGAAGATGCCGTAGAATACCGGCCACAGCAGGAAGATCGGGCAGAAGCAGCCCAGGAAAATTGACATAAGAAAGCCACCGTAGCAGATCACCGCTGTGAAGAGCCAGGGCTTGCCCTCTGTGAATTTTCTGGTCAGGAACCAGCGGCCGATATAAATGGTGATGCGCTCATACACCAGCGCACCGGCAAAAATCATCAGGAACAGCATCTGCACAACCACCGGATTTCCGAAGGCTGTCTGCAGAACCTGATTGAGTGTAGCGTAGCTGGACATACCGATCAGTACGATGCACAGCAGACTCGACCAGATAATGTCTACCGTCATCCAAAGGTAAAGAGTACCTAAAAAAATACCGAGTACTTCCATACCGGTTGCCGTAATCGGTGCCGGTGCCGGCAATCTGCTGATTACGAACATCAAAATGACGCCTATGACGGAATGGATCATCGCCACAGGCAATTTCTTTTGTGCATTTGACATAAAAAACCTCCTGATTCTCGAACTAAGTGTGTTCAAACATCATAAATCCAAAGCTTTTGGAGGCGGTATAACACAGGTTAATATCTCCGTTATTTATTTAACGTTCCATTTCTGCGTTTGCGCCCCGTGGGATAAGTTCTCACTTTTCCCCATTCGGTCGCTGCTTCGGAATATTCGCCTACTATACAGTTTTATTACCCATCTGCATAGTAGGAAATAGCAATGATCCATTATCAATGGATTCTATAACGTCAAGTTGCTTCTCACATAAACAGAATTTTTGTGCTATACTGAAACCAATAAAAAAGGGAGTTTTAATCTGAATTTTATGTCAAAAGATATTTTCAAAAATATGACAAGGCTCGAGGATCTCTATCCCTACGGCAAGGAACTGCTGGTTGAAAAGGGCGATGTCATCGGCGGCAGCATGATGGACAATGACGATGATGCCATTTTCATCCTCGCCAAAGGGACCGCAGCACTCAGCACGCTCAGCAACAGCGGCAACGAATTCATTTACATGTATTTTCGCGGCCCGCACTGCATTGGTTTTGCTCCGTTTTTTTCCAAGCACCATCACGACGAAGAAACCGAAATGCGCTATAAGCCGCATTCCTTCTTTTTTATGATTGTGGCCAAAACCAGCTGCACCGTCTACCGCATCCCGAAGGAGCAGTTCGAGCTTCTCTTTTCCCGCCCGGATGTGAAGGACCTCCTGCTGCACGAAACGCTGGACAATTACCGGGATATACTGGATCACTACGCCCTCAACCAGGATGATTCGGCTGTGATACGCCTTTGCTATCTTCTGGATGAGCAGTCCTTCCCGGATGCCCGCGGAAAGCGCCGTCTGGATTCCTGCTTCACCTACAGCGAGCTGTCCAAATACCTTGGCGTCCACGATGTAACGGTGGCCCGCATCATGAGCTCCCTCAAAAAGCAGGGCATCATCGAAAAGGACGGGCACAGCACCATCCTGCTAGACCGCGAAAAGCTTCTGCGGATCATCAATCGTGAGCTGGAGATCAAATATTAAATAGCAAAAAAGGGAAATGTCGGCTGCTCCGGCATTTCCCTTTTCTTTCTTTAAATGATATTCAGTCCGTAATGATTGATGATGCCGTCCAGCGGCTCCTTGTTCTTGCAGGCCTCGCATTCAGCCTCTTCCACAAGCTTGAAGTCCGGCAGATCTGCGCTGGTGAAAATGCTGTTCACCGGGTGTCCCTCGATCTCATCCACCAATGAGAAGATAACGGAAATTCCCAGAATGTTTCCGCCGTATTCCTCTACGGTCTTCAGCACACGCTTGATCGTCATGCCGTGCATAGCGGTTGCCAGAATGATCAGTACATTCTTTCCCTTGAACTTATCCTTGATGGCATCCCGCACCACCATGGTGCCGGAAGCATCGAATTCCGGTGTCATAACATTAAACGAATGATGGAAATTGTTTGTGGTAATGCCGCTCTTCGACAGGGTCTCTGCCACATAGGCGCCCATCAGCTCGCAGCCGTCCAGGCAGAGAATGGTATCAATCGGCTTGGTCTGCGCCATGCTGTTGGCAAGGCCGGCATAGTTTTCTCCCATAAAGATGTTGGGGGTAACGTTTACCTTCTGAATGTACTTTGCTGCCATGGCATCTGCCGCCAGCTTCGCCGTCTTCTGCCGGATCTTCATCGGATTCATATCCAGATAGTAATTGGTATGAAAACGATCCGATGCAAAGTGTCCCTTATAGACATTGATGAACAGCTCCGGATTATACTTTGAAAAAACAGGTCTCTTTGCGTCCATGCTTTCCTCCTCGATTTTCGCGTCCGCTTTTTTTCCGAATATATTATTAAACATTATAAAATTTCCTCTGATAATCCGTAATAACACAGGTAAAGTCTTCTTAAGAAAAATAAAGCCAAGCTGTAAGCTAACCCCAACAGCAGGGCATAACAAATCGCCCGTATGACTCAGTCATACGGGCGATAGAGCGCGAGACGGGAATCGGACCCGCGACCTTCTCCTTGGCAAGGAGACGTAGTA
>CAZJQX010000112.1:0-4162 GCA_964548305.1 uncultured Lachnospiraceae bacterium | reverse complement strand
CGGCCGAAGAGGAAGGTTGGATTTCCGAAGAGGAGTTTGCGGATCATTTTCTTGGCAAAAGAAATGAGGAATGACAATGTACTCTTTGAAATATACGCCGCAAGCTGTTCGGGATATGGATTCTGTATGGAATGAGGTTTATGAGGCTTCACAAAGTCTTGATGTAGCTGACAAATATATTCAGGACTTTGCAGAAGTGATCGCAAGCAAAAAACATTTTCCTAAATCCGGAACGCCGCTGCGATATAAGGGTCTGTTTACCGGATTTTATTTGCTGACATTCAAGAAATATGTGGCATTTTATCGCATTAAGGATGACTGCATTGAGGTGCTTAGAATTATTTACGGGAAAATGGATTATATGAAGATTCTTTTCTCGAATGATTAAAATCAGAAATAATGGGCTGCCGCGCCACTGATTAAAAATCAGTAGTGCGACAGCTCATTTTTACACAAACGGCATCAGCAGTTGCCGAACAGCTGCATTAGGTGAAGTCTTTAACAATCTTAATGTATTCCTGTGCATGATAGGGCAGATAGCTGCCGCGGCGATAGGCCGCAACGAAATCCACAGTTGTACTGCTGTCTGTCCCAACGGAAAAGCAGGCAATATCCGGCTTTGGCTCAATGTGCTTGAGATGCGTTTCTGTGACAAAGCCGCAGCCGTAGTTCTTGGCTACCAGCTGCACCTTCGCTGCAATGTTGCTGGTCTGCAGCTTGACGAGAGGGGTAATGCCATAGGCCTTAAAAAGCTGGTCAACGGTTTCTTGTGTCCTTTGTCCGGGGGTCTGGAAAATGAAACGTTCATTTTTCAGCTGCCGCAGATCCATCCAGGGATACTTGCAGCCTTCCTTCTGAATGCCGAGCTCTGCCAGAGGATGACGGGCTGGCAGGATCAGAAGAAGCTCTTCATGGCTGATGATTTCGTAATCAATGTCCGGGCTGCGAACCGGAAGGTTGAAGAAGGCAAGGTCAGCATCACCGTTCAGAAGCATGCTTTCCAGCTGACTGGAATGGGATTCCAGAATATGCAAATGCACATTGGGGTAGAGCGCATTGAAAATTGGAAGTGTGCAGGGCAGCATATAGGTACCGCGCATGGTCGGAAAGGCAATTTTCAGCGAACCGGAATTGTTTTTGATGATGTCGTTCAATTCCTGATCCAGCTCTTTTTTTAGATGCAGAATTTCAGTTGCCTTGGCGACATAGCGCTCTCCGGCGTAGGTGAGAATAAAGCGATGTCCGAGCTTTCGAAAAAGCTTCTGTCCAAGCTCTGTTTCAAGATTCTGAAGAAATTTGGTTAATGTGGGCTGTGTAACATAGAGAGAGTTTGCAGCCTTTGTAATATTCTGATATTTGGCAATCGCCAGAACATAAGATAAATCCTTGAAATCCATAATCCGTTCCTTCCTGTTTTCCTGAAACCAGTATAACACAAACCATAGAGGGTGTGAATAGTTTTGATGAAAAGCATGAATTTGCTCTACTATATTGTACGTGCTATGATACAAACATGAAAACGGTACCGTTCAAAGGCACAGCGGCAGGGCCAGCCGCATCTACATTACACTCAGTTGATGGAGGAAAAAAATGCAGAGTGAGACAGAACGGATATACAGGCTTCCAGTTGCGATTATGCGGGGAGGTACCAGCAAGGGCGTATACATATTGGAATCCGATCTTCCGGAGGATCGCAGAGAGTGGGATGACATTCTGCTCAGAATGATGGGAAGTCCGGATACAAAGCAGATTGACGGACTCGGCGGTTCTCAGTCGGTTACCAGTAAGGTGGCTATTATCGCACGATCTGAGCGAGAGGATGCAGATGTAAACTATACATTTGCGCAGGTGTCGGTGGACAAACCGCTGGTGAGCTACAAGGGAAATTGCGGAAATATTTCTTCCGGCGTAGGTCCTTTTGCCATCGAAAAGGGGCTTGTGAAACCGTCGGAGGGTACAACGACAGTGCGGATTTACAATACCAACACAGATAAGATCATTGCCGCAGATGTAGTAACGCATAACGGAAAGGTTGATTATACAGGAGAGTTTCAGATCGCCGGTGTTCCGGGAACAGCAGCTCCGATCCGGCTGAAATTTCTGAATCCTGCGGGAACTTTAGGAAATGGCCTGCTTCCGACTGGACATGCGACAGATATGCTGACTGTGCCGGAATACGGAGAGGTTCAGGTATCCATCGTGGATGCAGCAAATCCGTTGGTATTTGCCAAGGCATCCGATCTCGGTCTGACCGGAAAAGAAACACCGGAAGAATTAAATGCATATCCGGATAAACTTGAGCTTCTGGAAAAAGTGAGAGGTCTTGCTGCAGAAAAGCTTGGCCTGATAGATGATTACAGAAAATCGGCATGGGAAACACCGGGCATTCCGAAGATGACCTTTGTGGCAGAGGCGGATACATATGAGACGGCAGACGGACAGGTGATTGAGAGAGAAAAAATTGATCTTCTTTCTAGAATGATGTCTATGCAGAAACCGCATCCGAGCTATGCAATGACCGGGGCAATGTGTACAGCCGCTGCCGCAGTGGTTCCGGGCAGTGTTGTGCAGCAGGTGCTGAATCCGCATGCGGATCTACAGTTTATTCGCATCGGACATCCGGGTGGAATCCTGGAGTGCGGCGTGGATTATCGGGAAGAGGCGAACGAGCCGGTTATTGAGGATACATTTGGTTTTCGAACTGCCAACCTTCTGCTGGAAGGAACGGCACAGATCAGAAGATAAGAAAGAGGAAGAGTATGGAAGTGATAAGAACGTTACTGCCGCAGATTTCACTGGTGGTTCTGGTGGTGGTCATTGCAGTCGGTTTTGTAAAAAAAATCAACATCGGTTTTTTTTCGATCGGTGCTGCATTTTTGCTGGCACTTTTGGGAATGGCAGTGGAGCTGCAGATTAAATCCGGAGATACCATGCGGCTTTTAAAGGCCAGTGATGTGGCGAAAGGCTTTTCAAGCTCCATGTTTGTGACATTGGTCGGCGTTACATTCCTGTTCGGCATGGCTTCACAGAACGGAACGCTGGATCTTTTTTCAAAAAAGATCGTGGCGCTGGTGGGAAAAAGGACCTATCTGATTCCGATTCTCATGTTTTTCCTGTCTGCCTTCATTTCCGCCATTGGACCGGGCCATATCGCAGCCGGCATTCTGATGACGACGTTTGCAGTATATCTTGCACTGGAGCTGGACATTAACCCGATGGCGACTGCATTATACGCAAAGCTTGGTGCAAATGCAGGATGTGCATCACCGCTTTCGCTGACCGGCATTCTGGCAAAGGAGCTTTCCGAGCCGCTGGGCTACAGTGGATTTTCCGCACATCTCTTTTTGAGCACATTGCTGTCCGGATTTGTATTCACATTGATCGTTTATGTTCTTTACAAGGGCTATAAGGTAAAGGCGGATAATCCGATGAAGCTTTCTGAAATCGAGAAGTTCAATGGAAAGCAGCGGATTACAATGCTGGCCATTGTTATTATGGTCATCTGCTGCATCGGCTTTAAGCTGGATACAGGACTCTTTGCTTTTGTTATGGCGGCAATTCTGATTCTTCTTGGCTGTGCTGATGAAAAGAAGGCCATCAAGAGCATTCCGTGGGGAACCCTGATCATGATTTGCGGCGTTGGCGTACTGGTCAATATGATCGATCTTCTGGGCGGCATTGATTTGATTTCAAATACACTTTCATCCTTCATGACAGAGCATACTGCAGCACCGATTATGGCGGCAACCTCCGGCGTTCTGTCCTGGGTGAGCTCCACCACGGCAGTCGTGATGCCGACAATGTATCCGATTGCAGCAGAGATTTGCCAGCGTTTCGCCGGCGTCAACTATGTTGAACTGATTGCAGCGGTTACCGCAACATCCTTTGCCGCAGCTATTAGCCCGCTTTCCACAGGCGGTGCCATTATAATGTCTTCTTATTCTGCAGCAAGAGAAACATCAACAGAAGAGATGAATAAAATGTTCTATACACTTTTCCTGTTGTCTGTATGCAACGTGGTTGTGAATGTAGTGATGGCAGCACTTGGTGTGTTCAGTCTCGGCGGACTGTTCTGAGAAAAATAACGAGGAGGAAGAACTTATGGTTAAGTTACATCAGGGCGGTGTTTATCTTGTAAACGGCACAGAGCTGGTGCCGGAGC
>CAZJQX010000111.1:3359-4489 GCA_964548305.1 uncultured Lachnospiraceae bacterium | reverse complement strand
GTCGATGATGCAGCGGTGTCTGAGGCATCAAAGCAGGAAATCATCCGCCGCTACTACAAGGCAATGGTGGAGCTTCGGAAGGGCAGCGGCAGCCAGGACATTGTGGACAAGGAGCAGCTTCTTATGGAGAAGGCCGGCATCACCATTGCGGATCGCGCGGTGGTTTCCCGGGCACTGCAGCTTCATGAGCTGAGCGGCGCACCGGCAGCGGCCATCGAGCTGCCGGACGGTCAGCTGGTGACCGGCAAGACCACAGAGCTGCTGGGCGCTTGCGCTTCCATGTTGCTGAATGCCCTGAAGACACTAGCCGGCGTGCCGGATGAGGTGAAGCTCATTGCACCGGAGGTGCTGGAGCCCATTCAGCATCTGAAGACGGCACATCTCGGCAACCGGAATCCCCGTCTGCATACCAACGAAGTTTTGCTGGCCCTGTCCATCTGTGCCGCCACAGATCCCCATGCGGAGAAGTGCATGGAGGTGCTGTCACAGCTTTGCTATTGTGAGGTGCATAGTTCTGTGATTCTGTCCTCTGTGGATGAGAGCACACTCCAGAGCCTGGGACTTCATGTGACTTGTGAGCCGCGGTACGAGAGCAAGAAGCTTTATCACCGATAATCGGTTATGGGGGTCGAGTCGGCATGGGACCGCAAGCCAAGCTTGCGCTTACCCATGCCGACGAGGCTTGCGGGACCCCATAGGCGATGAAAAATTTACCATGTAATGTTAGAATAGATGAAACGAGGCAAGTCTATGAGAGAAATCCTGCCGGGAATTTATGAGGTGGAGCTGAGCGGCAACGGCGAAAACGGTGTCGCCAAAATCAAAATTTTCATCATACCGGGACGGCCGGGACAGAGAAGTCTCATGATCGATACCGGTTTCAAAACCGTAGACTGCCTCCAAAAGCTGGAGGATGCGCTGGACGCACTCGGCATCCGCATGACAGATTTGGATATTTTCCTGACGCACCGTCATCACGATCATAGCGGGCTCTGTACCCTTCTGGTGAAGCAGGGCGCCACCATTTATATGAACCCGGAGGAGGAGCGGCATCCCTATGACTGCTTGGCCTACAAGGTTACCGCCGAAAGTCTGGAGGCCCAGAAAAAGGTAATGCAGTCCGTAGGCGT
>CAZJQX010000111.1:0-3259 GCA_964548305.1 uncultured Lachnospiraceae bacterium | reverse complement strand
TCGGCAGATCAGCTGATCAACGGGCTTTCGCCTATTGTGGCCACCACCTATCCGGATGAAGGACTGCTGGACGGCTTTTTCAAATCCCTCGAATGGATCAAGCACCACTGCGGAGAGGACTGGCGGATTTTTCCGGCCCACGGGGAAATGATTGCCGATGTTCGTTCTGCTGTGGACAAAACCGTATTTTCGTATCTCACAAAGCTTTCCAAGGCGCGCAGTGTGCTGCGTGCTGCAGCGGAGGATCCGAATACTGCGAACGGCGAGCTGACCTGTCGGCATGTCTCGGAGCTTGTATACGGCATACAGGATTATCCCAGAAACGAGGCGGAATTTTTCAAATACAAGATGACTCTGACGAAGACCTACTCGCTGCTGGAGTATCTCCACGATGAGGGATTCCTCAATCGCCGCGAGCAGGACGGCATTTTCTTCTGGTCACTGAAAGGGTAAAGGAGCGGAACTTGGCAGCAAGCATTTTAAACATGGAGCACCTCAGCAAGGTGTTTACAGAGCGGCAGATTCTCAACGATGCCGATTTTTCCATTCAGGAGGGCGAGAAGGTGGCCCTCATCGGTGTAAACGGTACCGGCAAGTCCACACTGCTTCGGATGGTGGCGGGACTCGTGGAGCCGGATGAGGGAAATGTTGTCCGCCGCCGGGGACTGAGTGTCCGCTTCCTTCCGCAGAGCCCGGAGTTTCAGCCGGAGGACAGCATTCTCGAGGCTATTGTCCATGACAATGAAGGAAAGCAGCATATTTTTAACCTGGAGGCAGAGGCCCGGAAGCTCCTGAACCGATTGGGCATCAGCGATTTTAACCAGAAGGTGGGAACGCTGTCCGGGGGACAGCGGAAGCGTGTGGCGCTGGCGTCTACGCTTCTGTCCACGGCGGATCTTCTGGTGCTGGACGAGCCCACGAACCATCTGGACGGCGCCATGTCCGAGTGGCTGGAAAATTACCTGAAGGGCTTCCGGGGTACGCTCCTGATGGTGACCCATGACCGCTATTTCCTGGACAGCATCTGCAATCGCATCGTGGAGCTGGATCAGGGTAAGCTCTATTCCTATGAGAGCAATTATGAGGGGTATCTCGCCCTGAAGGCGGAGCGGATGGACATTGCCAAGGCCCAGGAGCGGACGCGGCAGAACATTCTCCGGACAGAGCTTGCCTGGATCCGCCGCGGCGCCAAGGCCCGGACCACCAAGCAGAAGGGACGGATTCAGCGCTATGAGAAGCTGTCCGCCATGCACGGCCCGACCCCGGAGGAGGAAATGAAGCTTTCCTCCATCAGCACCCGTCTGGGCAAGTCGACCATTGAACTTGACCATGTGACGAAGGGCTATGAGGGCAGGACACTGATCCGTGACTTCTCCTATAATTTTCTGCGGAATGACCGCATCGGCATTATCGGTCCGAACGGCGCCGGAAAATCGACACTGGTGAAGCTCATTGCCGGATGGCAGAAGCCCGACAACGGCGAGGTAAACATTGGACAGACGGTGCGGATTGCCTACTTCAGTCAGGAAAATGAAGCGCTGGACGGCAGTCAGCGCGTGATCGATGCGGTGCGCTCCATTGCGGAATATGTTCACACCACGGACGGGCTTATCAGCGCCAGCGTCATGCTGGACCGCTTCCTGTTCCCGCCCGCCCAGCAGTACATGAAGGTGGAGAAGCTGTCCGGCGGTGAGAAGCGGCGGCTGTATCTGCTGCGGGTGCTGATGAGTGCGCCCAACGTGCTGATTCTTGACGAGCCCACCAATGACCTTGACATCCGCACCATGACGATTCTTGAGGACTATCTCGATCGTTTTGCGGGCATCGTCATTACCGTGTCCCATGACCGTTACTTCCTGGACCGTGTGGTGAACCGGATTTTTGCCTTTGAGGGAGACGGCAGGATCGCACAGTACGAGGGCGGCTTCACTGATTATCAGGTGGAGTTCCTGCGGCGGCATCCGGAGCTGGATCCGTCCCAGGGTATTTTCTCTCAGGCCGGGGCCATTGCGGGTGTCGGCATGGGACTTGCTGCCGGGGGAAATGCTGTCGGTGCAGGTGCCGGGTCGAAGTCGGGCAATGTCGGCGCTTTAAATGGCGGTGAAGCCGGGGCAGCTGCGGACAGTGCAGCAGAGCCCGCAGGCAATAAGGGAAAGGGATGGTCCAGCCCCCACAAGCTGAAGATGAGCTACCAGGAGAAGAAAGACTGGGAGACCATCGAGGCGGACATCGAGACGCTGGAGGAGAAGATCGCAGGCTGCGAAGCAGAATATCTCAAGTACAGCAGCGACTTCCACAAGCTGAACGAGATCACAAAGGAAAAGGAAGCACTGGAGCAGGAGCTGGAGGAGAAAATGAACCGCTGGGAATATCTCAGTGAGCTCAACGACCGGATCAATGCGCAGTGAATCACGAGGGGGGAAAGAAGGATGAAAAGCTTTTTAAAGCGACTGCTGGTCGGCATGATGGCATTCTGCCTTGCATTTAACATGTTTGCTGTTGCAGCTTTTGCGGACACGTTAACGGACAAAATTGATCAGATCTATGCAAGTATGGAAGATGGGGATATCAGAAGAGCATACTTGGAAGCCACAACCTATTGTGTGACGGACAACAGCAAGAAAGAAGTATTCTCCATGCCGCTGTATCCTGAAATATATGATTACCCGATATTCTTGGTGACAAAAAGCGCAGAAGAAGATTATGCTGTTACCTTCTATCCTAAGTTTGATACCAATAAGGACGCGAACTTTATCAGCAGAAATGCAGCAGGTGTAGAGGTACTGTATAATCTCTGTCAGCAGGCAAAATATGAGACTGCCTATATGAGCGATGAAGAAAAGATGTACTACCTGATGGATTTTGTGTCGGAGAATTTTACCTATAATTCGGCTTATAGCAATATCAATGCGACCTCCACGGTGACATTTTTTGAAAAACTGAATGCAGGTAGCGGTGTTTGCGCAGAGTTTTGCGAACTGTATGTTATCGTGGGTCAGTACATCGGACTTAGGGTGAGACGAATATTGGGCCTGCTGAATGGTGTTTCCCACGTCTGGGTCAGAGTCTACATCGACGGAACCAACTATGATATTGAGGCGACCAAGGGAGAGTTCCTGTCATACTACACGCAGAACAATTCCTATGAAGAGAAGGTTAGAACGAATGACTATGCAACAAATTACTATTGGATAACGCATTAAGCTGTCCGGTGGGATCAATACGCAGTGAGGCAAGAGGAGTCGGCAATGCCGGCTCC
>CAZJQX010000110.1:2779-4941 GCA_964548305.1 uncultured Lachnospiraceae bacterium | reverse complement strand
GTCGGGAACAGCAGCACATCCCGAATTGCAGGGCTGTCTGTCAGCAGCATTACCAGTCGGTCGATGCCGTAGCCGATACCACCGGTAGGCGGCATGCCGATCTCCATGGCATGGAGGAAATCCTCGTCCGTGTGGTTTGCTTCTTCGTCGCCGGCTGCAGCCAGAGCATCCTGTGCAGCAAAACGCTCACGCTGATCAATCGGATCGTTCAGCTCGGAGTAGGCATTGCGCATCTCACGGCCGTAGATGTAAAGCTCGAAACGCTCTACCTTGCTGGGATCTGAGGGCTTTCTCTTGGTCAGCGGAGAAATTTCCACCGGGTGATCCATGATAAATGTCGGCTGGATCATCTTCTCCTCACAGAACTCCTCGAAGAAGAGATTTTCGATATCGCCCTTCTTGTGACGATCCTCGAATTCGATACCTTTTTCCTTTGCAAGAGCCTTGGCTTCCTCATCGGTAGCAATGACATCGAAGTCAATGCCGGTCTGCTCCTTTACGGCCTCCGTCATGGTCAGACGACGGAAGGGCTTGCCAAGGTCAATTTCTGTTCCCTGGTAGGTAATGGTTGTTGTGCCGCACACCTTTTCAGCGAGGTAGCGGAACATGGACTCGGTCAGCTCCATCATTCCCTCGTAATCGGTATAGGCCTGATAAAGCTCCATCAGTGTGAACTCCGGATTGTGGCGGGTATCTACACCCTCATTGCGGAATACACGGCCGATCTCGAAAACGCGCTCCATTCCTCCGATGATCAGACGCTTCAGGTAAAGCTCAAGAGAAATACGAAGCTTCACGTCCTCATCCAAGGCATTATAGTGTGTTTCAAAAGGTCTGGCAGCTGCGCCGCCGGCATTGCTCACCAGCATCGGCGTCTCTACTTCCATGAAGTCTCTCTGTGCAAGGAAATTACGAATCTCACGAATGATCTGAGACCGCTTCATAAAGGTCTCCTTGCTGTCCTGATTCATGATCAGGTCGACATATCTCTGTCTGTAACGGGTATCCGTATCCTGGAGTCCATGAAACTTCTCCGGCAGCGGGTACAGAGACTTGGACAGCAGTGTCACAGCCTCTGCATGTACAGAGGTCTCGCCCATTTTTGTCTTAAAAACGTAGCCCTTCACACCAACAATATCGCCGAGATCCAGCTTCTTAAAGCGCTTGTACTCCTCTTCGCCCAGTGCGTCTCTGGTCACATAAGCCTGAATTGTGCCCTGACGGTCCTGAATGTGCATGAAGCTGGCCTTGCCCATCACACGCTTCGACATGATTCGTCCGGCGATAGAAACCTGCTGGTTCTCAAGTGCCTCAAAGCTCTGCTTGATCTCCTCAGAATGATGTGTCTGGTCATACTTGGTAATCTCAAAGGGATTCATATCGGCAGCCTGTAGCTCGCTCAGCTTGTCGTGACGTGCCTGCAGAATGTGGTTCATGTCCACAGCCGGTGCATTTCCCTGGTTCTTATTCTCGTTCTCAGCCATTCCCGTTCCTCTATTAATCCTCAAACTTCACACGTACAACGTTCAGCACCTTGAACTGCAGAACGCCGGACTGTGTCTCAACATCAACCACATCACCGACTCTGTGATGCAGAAGCGCCATGCCGACCGGAGACTCATTGGAAATCTTATTCTGAAGAGAATTTGCCTCAGAGGAACCAACAATCAGATACTCCACTTCCTCATCAAATTCCATATCCAGAAGCTTCACCGTGCAGCCGATGTTAATGGTACCCTCTTCGGAATCATCCACTACCTCTGCATTCTTCAGAAGTGCTTCGAGCTGTACGATTCTTTCCTCGATATCTCTCTGCTCATCCTTCGCTGCATCGTACTCAGCATTCTCGGACAGATCTCCCTGCTCACGTGCCTCTTTAATTTTTGCCGCAATTTCCTTTCTGCGGTTTACCTTCAGATCATGAAGCTCAGCCTCATATTTGTTAAGACCATCTCTTGTCAATAAATTCTTCTTTGCTTCTGCCATGATAATCTTCCTTTTTATTATGTAGAAATAGAATTGCTCTGACCCGATTTGCACACACAAGCGCGGCTTCCGAGATTCCCCGGGAGCCGTTTCACGTCAGATTTGTATTCGATTCATTGTATTTTAATGAACCCTTACAGGTTTGTCAAGCTGTCGATCACCGAAAACAGTGCTTC
>CAZJQX010000110.1:0-2679 GCA_964548305.1 uncultured Lachnospiraceae bacterium | reverse complement strand
GGCCACGCCGTCCACACCGGTCTCCGACAGCATACGCACCGCATCCTCCCCTTGGAAAATGTCGCCGTTGCCGATCACCGGCACCTGCACGGCTTCCTTGACACGCCGGATAATGTCCCAGTCGGCTTTCCCGTGATAGTACTGCTCCCGGGTACGTCCATGCACTGTGATCAGCGAAACGCCGGCGGATTCACACATCTGTGCGAACTCGACAGCATTAACATGCTTTTCATCAAAGCCCTTCCGGAATTTTACGGAAATCGGCTTCCGACAGGTCTGCACCATTTTATGTAGGATGTCATAGGCCAGCTCGGGGCGCGTCATCAAGGAAGATCCTTCGCCGTTTCGTACAATTTTAGGAACCGGGCAGCCCATATTCACATCGATCATATCAAATCGATCCTCGACACGATGGGCAATTTCCGCCATGATTTCCGGATCCGAGCCAAAAAGCTGCACTGCCAAGGGAAGCCGGTTTTCAGGCAATGTCCCCGCCTCTGTCAGCGAGGCCACCTCTGCCGTTCCGGTCTGCATCAGTGATTCGGTATTCCTGTTTCCGTACAATATGGCCTTGGCACTCACCATTTCCGTGGTTGCCATGCCAAGTCCCATGCCGGCACAAATCTCACGGAAAGGAAGGTCTGTCACGCCTGCCATTGGTGCCAGAAATACCCCTCCGCGAATGGTAAGGGAGCCGATTTTAATGTCCTTCATAGCTGTCTCCGCACCGCCTTCATTTCTCCAACTGTCCGGACTTCCGAAGAAGCTGCATTCCCTGGTAGTAAGCCTCCAGTTTTTCGAAAAGCTCGGCATACTTCTTCGTCATTTCCCGAATCTTGAGCTCTGATCCGATTTCGTCATATAAGTAATCGGTTTCATCGGAAATAGATTCCAGAAGGAGATTGCCCTCCTCCGAAAACTTCATGACCAGTACGCCGCCGACATCCTCTGTATATTCCACACAGATAATCTGCAGCTGCTGCTTCACATCCTCCGGCAGATTTTTATAGTCTTCATTCAGATAAAACTTTTCGATATAGGAATTGGCTGCACAGAGCACATTTTCCTGATTTTCCATCCGTCACCTCATCTTTCACATATCAATCATTGCTTGAGCTGGATGTATTCAACGGCTCCGGCATATACTTATGAAGCTCCATTGCAGTCTTGTGAATCGGCATTGACTGCAGCACAATGCGGCCCGGGCCGGTGATTTCTGTATTGAAGAAGCTTTCTGCGCCGAAAAGCACATTCTTCATGCCCTTAATCGCACGAATATCCATCTTGCAGGTACCGTCCATGGCAAGCAGATTTCCAGTGCTGACAATTTTCCGCTCACCGGCTGCCAGCTCATACATTTCTGCGGAGCCATCGATTTCGAGGAACACCAGGCCGCTGCCGGTGAAGCGCTGCATGATGAAGCCCTCTCCGCCAAACAAGCCTGTGCTCAGCTTCTTCTGCATAAAAATATTCATTTCCACACTGCTTTCACTGGCAAGATAGGCACATTTCTGCACAATCAGCTCCTGTCCCGGCTTCAGCTCAAATGCCTGAATAGCACCGGGGAAGCAGGATGCGAAGGTAATCTCTCCGTCCCGCTCTGCCGTATAGCGGTTGCGGAACATAGACTCTCCGCTCAGCATGCGGCTGAAAATCTTGCCAATGCCGCCGCCCTGTGTTTCCATGGAAAAGCAGTCATCCATCCAAGCCATTCCGCCCGCCTCACAATAAATGGATTCACCGGCTGTCAGATGACATTTTACATAAGGCAGGTTTCCGCCCTTGATTTCATATTTCATACTATTATCCTCCGTCAGGTTTATAGATGTTAATCGCTATGAATTTATTGTAACAGGCATTTGATAAATATTAAACATCAAATTGAGTATAGAAAAGCCCCGCAAACCCTTGAAAATACGTGATTTCTAGGATTTACGGGGCTTTTGTGAAAAGATTCTTTTAACAGGGGATGAGGGATTCGAACCCGCGTTTTTCATCGTTTAAACCGCATAAAAACGTGCTTTTCGTAGGCTCATGCCAAATTTCATGCCAAATTATGAGTTCAATTGCAGCATTCCTTTACCAGCTGTACAACGTCTGAATTCACCTTCTGGATTCTGTCGTCGCTCTCCATTTCCGGGATACTCATCCATCTGTATTTTACGCCGTCCATATCGAATTCATCCGTTCTTTCTGCTGTCGGGAACTTCTTTATGGTTGCCTTATACACTGAATGCAGATAAGTCCTGTTTTCCTTATGACTCTCTGAATATTTCTGCTGCCGTTTCCTTGTCAGGAACATCATGTCTATGCCGTCTGCTTTTACCTTCAGTTTATTGGATATGCCCTCTTTTATGAAACTTTCATTATCTGCGTTATCTTTGAAATTAGGGAACAGATAGCATTTCCATCTCGCGTCATAGTAAAGCAAGAACCTGTTCGGATATTCGTTGAAAGTGTCTTTAATCGCCACAATGGAGTGGTCATGCGTGTTTTCTTTTTGTCCTTTCCATCCATCACCATCTTCATTTGTTTTTCCTTCCGTATTCAAGAAAGCTGTTATTGCATTCTTTACAATCTGCGCTTGCGGGGCGCCGGTTTCTAGACATTTCTGCTTAAAGGCCGCCGCCATTTCTTTGGGCACTCGCACGGAAATCACATCATAAGTCTTGCTGTTAT
>CAZJQX010000109.1:0-4953 GCA_964548305.1 uncultured Lachnospiraceae bacterium | reverse complement strand
TTGCCGTATTTCTCGATTGCTCATCATATTTTTATTTTTCTCCTAATGCTTTGATATCGGAGGCAAATGTTCTTTTGCTCCCAATGCATTTCATGCTTCGCTTGTGTGTCATATGAATTTTTAGTGTATCATAATTCCCCGCACATGTCTGCCTTTCAGGAAGGATTTCTCTCGGTTTGCAGACAGTGTCTCTCAACGCCGCACTCACAGAAGCTTGCTTCTGCGCTCTATGAGAGTTTCCATCATTGGGCATCAACTGAAAAAAAGCGGTTTGCATATGCAAACCGCTTTCTCCTAGTAGCGAGAGGGGGACTTGAACCCTCGACACCGCGGGTATGAACCGCGTGCTCTAGCCAGCTGAGCTATCTCGCCATATGATCTCGGCTCAGGCCGCGCCTCTAGCGCAGTCCAAACCGAAAACGTGGGGCCTACAGGGCTCGAACCTGTGACCCTCTGCTTGTAAGGCAGATGCTCTCCCAGCTGAGCTAAGACCCCGTTCGTTGTCGCCTTTCTTTCGGCGACTCCGTAATAATACTAAATCAGTTCTGTTCTGTCAACAACTTTTTTCAAAATTTTTCATGTTTATTTGGAGGCTCGTTTATATCCAAATTCACTATCGTTATTTCCAAAAGTAATTTCCATCAGTTCACCCGCTATTTCCTTGCTCTTAACCCTCATAATACTGTTATCTTCTTTATCTTTTGCCAGTAAATTGATATTTCCATACCAGACTACATTCTGATCAATAACAGCAAACCGATCACAGTATTCTTCCACCGTTTTTATACAAAAGCCCGCTCTCCTCATATCTTCATGCAACTGCATCCAATAAGACGCATCACCAAAGCCATAAGAATCCGGTGTCCATGTAACTATAGTAATCTGAAGGCCGAGCATTTGCTTTGCCTTCAGCATATCGATCAGCTCATAAACCTTTTGTCCGCTGATTACGGGGCTTGAAATAACTATATTCTTATTTGCGCCAATCAGATCCCTATAATAAATTTCACTATAATTATTCCCATCATATATTGCATTAACAGTTTGTTCGTTCGTCTGCAGATCGCCAACTATCTCATATCCAATCTGTTTATATGCTTTCAGCCGTTTTAAGTACATATTATCAAACATTGGAATATGTCTATCTATATAATCGTATATTATTACTTTTTCTTTACCTGCAAAATCGCGGTTCAATCGTCCTGCATATTGTTCAACCACGCCTCGGAAGGATACAGGTGTCGCCATAAAAAGCGTATCCAGTCTTGAAAAATCAAAGCCTTCTCCCACCAGGGAGCCTGTAGCCACTAAAATCATCGATTCATCATTGCCAACCTGATGCATTAATTCAAGAATTTTTCTATGCTCTTTCTTAGAGTTATTGCCCGTCATCAGAAATACATGATCTGCATAGTTTATTAAACGCTCAAACAATTTTTCTGAATGATCCTTGTATCGTGACAAAACAACCGGCGTACGCCCTGTTGATACACAGTTCTTTACATCTTCAATAATCTGTTCATCCCTGATATCATTATTATGAATTATCTCATACGCTTCATTTGGATGCATCTTTCCTGTAATCACACCTCTTGGCGGTACAGTCCGAGTAAAGCGTGGATATACAAGATGCTGTATTCCCTGCTCTTTAGCCTTTTCCTTCGCCGTATAGCTATATCTTATTGGTCCAATAAGCATATAATTAATTTTTTCCAGCCCATCTCCTCTTTTTGGAGTCGCTGTCACGCCATATACATATTTTGCTTTTACCTCTTTTAAGACACTCGCTATTGTTTCAGAAGCAGAATGATGGGCTTCGTCAACTATAACCAGACCATATCGATTCAAAAGCTCATGATACATACCTTTTTTGTACAGCGAACCCGCCATTGCAATGTCTATGATTCCGGTCATTGAATCATGCACTCCCTGCAATGTTCCAATCAGGCTTTTTCTCTTTTTAACTCTTCCAGTCTTGGTTTCATAAGTCGGCAGTTCTTCCTTGATGTCTAAAAATTTATTCAACGCCTCTTTCCACTGCTCTAACAGCGCGGAAGATTCAAGAATAATCAACGTATTCACTTTCTTTTGTGCAATTATTGCGCTGCTAACCACCGTTTTTCCAAATGCCGTTGCTGCATGAAGTATTCCATTATCATACTTTGCCAGTTCTTTCAACGCCGTATTCTGTTCGGGACGCAGTTCACCTTTAAAATCCACATCAATGTTTCTTCCCTGCTGACATTCATCTTCAATATCGCAGTCAATATCCGCTCTCTTTACTCTATCCAACAATTCATCCAGCAATCCTCTTGGTATCTGTATGTACCCACTCAAATGATCTTTTCCAAGATATATCCATCTTGGTGTACCATGGTTAGATGCGCCTATAGCTTGATTTTTATAAAAAATCGGGTTACTGATTGCTGCCATTCTCCGAATTTTATTCTGCATAGAGGCTTTCAAATTCGTGTTATCCACATATATTCCATTTGATAATGTGATATGCAGTTTTCCATCTACATCAATTTTATTGAAATTCTGTAGTCTGTTCCATGGTTTTTCCCTGCTATTTTCATCAGCATTTGCAGCAATGTTATCAATTGAGTTTGACCACTCTTTTATTTTCTCCTCTAAAAATTCCTGCGATAATCTTGGTTTACTGAATAAAACCTTCCATTGATCGGGAAACGCATTCCAATTACTGTCTACGAATGCACTGTTTCCATTCCGTAAAGCCCGTCCCTGTAATGGCATTGCAATCAAATTGCCAAGCGAACTATTATCCGGCAATGAGTCCTGTGCCGGCAGCATTCTGTCATAATATTTGAAAGATTTTAAATTAACCTGTTCAGCACCTTTGTCAAGCAATGCAAATCCAAATTTTCTTACTAACAAAGCAGATATCGGTTTATTAAAAAATATCCATACATGTGCTCCTTTTCCAGACCTTGAACGCTCCACCAATGGGTCTATCCCATTTAACACGCAGATTTTTCTCATAGCCTCAACTTCTTCCATCCATGCGTCATCAGCATTTGCGAAATCTTTTTCTTCAGCCCCCTTATCATGATTATCAAAGTCATAAACAAGAAATCTGCATGTACTATTGCCAAGAAGCGGATAAACCCCTATTACATCTGAGGCATTATCAGCATTTCCTCTCAAATGATTCAAAATATCATACTTTGTTATTGACTTATACGAACGTAGTTTGCAATCTTTGCAATTAATTCCATCCTTTATCTTTCTATGGCATCCGCTTGTCCAAAAATTATTACATTGCGGATAGTATGCCGCTTTACCGCTTTCTTTATTAGCACTACGCTTTGCATAGACATCCTGTCTTCCCCAGAACATATAAAAAAAATGATTAGCCATAGTTTCCGTTATCGCCTGTGGATGAACGATTCTTTTTCCCTGGTCCGGATCATAAGCTTCTTTAATATCGTTTTGTCTAATTGTCAACAGGTCTTTATGATACGCCACTCCCGCTTTGTCCAATATGTTCTTTAATATCTGATTTTCTAGTTGCAGATCATTTAGCTGTCTTTGCAGTTGTGATATGTTTTCTATTGACTCACGCATATTGACGCATCTCCTAATATTCGCATCATATTTTGATTGCAAAATTTTGCTTATCGCCCTTGTCCATCTTGCCAATATTGTTATATCCCATGACCGGTATGCTCTGCAAGATTCATATTCATGTTATTCCATCATTGCTTTATAGCCTTCACCCCAGGTCCACATAGAATCAATGATCGGCTTGAGGCTTCTACCAAGCTCTGTGAGAGAATATTCAACTCTCGGCGGAACCTCGGCATAGACCTCGCGGTGAGCAAGTCCGCTCTCCTCCATAGCACGAAACTGGGCTGTGAGTACCTTCTGCGATACGCTGCCGATGAATTTTTTGAGCTCACCGAAGTGCTTTGTTCCGGGCATCAGGTCGCGCAGGATCAGTACCTTCCACTTATCTCCAATGAGAATCAGCGTAGTTTCCACCGGACAAGCGGGCAATTCGTTTTTCTTGTATTCTCACTCATGTTTATTTCTCCTGTCTTTTTCATAATTTCGCACCCTAAAGCCATGATTTTCCGCAATAGTATCCTTTAGGTAACTACAGCACAAAATTGTGCTTACTTTACGTAAAGGACTTACGGCGTTATTGTACTGTCAGCGAAAGGGAAACACAAAATTCGCTCAAAAAACTTTTGGGAGGTATACATCATGAATAAGGTTAGCCAAAAAGGATAAAGCACTGCTGGCATCCTGCTACCGTTCCTGCTTGCGGCCGAAAACAGTCTTGAAAATGTGGCGTTTTTGCCGTATTTCCACAGGAGAATTTCATTTTTCCAATGAGTTAGCGGCAGAGATTGCTGTAGAGACAGTCAGAGATTTTCTGAAGAAACAAACGAGCGTAAAGAAGGTGATCTTTAATGTTTTCAAAGATTCGGACAAAGCCATCTACGAAAAGCTGCTCCGAGCAGATTGAACGATTGAAAGCGGCGTTGCAGGACAGCGACGCCATGGTGATCGGTGCCGGTTCCGGATTGTCTACGACAACTGGCTTCTCCTTCACCGGCAAACGGTTTGATGAGTATTTTTCTGATTTTGCGGCGAAGTACGGCATCCGGGATATGTACAGCGGCGGCTTCTATCCATTTCCCTCGCAGGAAGAATTCTGGGCATATTGGAGCCGATACATTTACATCAATCGCTATCAGAATGCGCCCAAGCCAGTCTATGATAGTCTCTTGAAGCCAGTCCATAACAAGGATTACTTTGTCATAACCACCAACGTTGGCCACTGTTTTCAAAAAGCCGGATTTGATAAAAAGCGGCTGTTCTACACCCAGGGCGATTATGGTCTATTCCAATGCAGTGAGCCGTACTATCAAGAAAATGCCCTTTGAGAAGCAAGGGCATCTTCAAACTCCCCTAACCCCTCAA
>CAZJQX010000108.1:0-5008 GCA_964548305.1 uncultured Lachnospiraceae bacterium | reverse complement strand
ATTGCGGCAATGAGCGTAAAGGAGGAAGGATGCTGAAGGTATTTCTGGTGGAGGATGAGAGCGTAGTGCGGGAGAGCATCCGGGACAATATGCCCTGGGAGGAGTGCGGCTTTAGACTGATCGGTGATGCCGGGGACGGTGAGCTGGCGCTGTCCATGATGCGGAAGAATCCACCTGATCTTCTGATCACCGACATTAAAATGCCCTTCATGGACGGACTGACCCTCTGCCATATCGCGGGGGCTGAATTTCCGAGCATGAAAAAAATTATCATGAGCGGATACGATGATTTTGAGTTTGCGCGCCGCGCAATTCAGGAGGGTGTGGATCAGTTCCTGACGAAGCCCATTACCCGGCGGGTGATGAAGCAGGCGCTGCTGGACATCCGGGAGAAGCTCAGCGCAGAGCAGGAACAGCATCAGTACCAGGAGCGTTTTCTTCTGGAAAACCGGGAGTATGAGCAGTATCAGCGGCGGGATTTTCTGGAGAAGATGTTCGGCGGCCGGATGTCTGTGGAGGAGATTTATGAGAAAGCAGGAAAGCTGGGACTTTCCATGAATTCCGAAGCCTATAATCTGATTCTTTTCAATATGCTTCCGCAGCAGGACAGCCGGGGAGAACGGGACGACTCGCTGTGCGAGGAGCGGGAAACGGAGCTGATCCGCTTTTTCCTGCGTTTTCCGGAATATGTGCTTTCTCGCTGGAGCATGAATGCCTGCTGCGTCATAGTGAAGGGATCACCGGAAACGGTGGAGGCGTATACCCGAAAGGGAGTCGAACAGATTGCTGCGCGGCTGTCGGACTGTGGGGATAAGCTGCATTGGCATGCGGCGGCAGGACAGCCGGTGACGCGCTTCAGCGAGCTTTCGGCCTGCTATGCCCGGGTGAACCATATTTTTGCGGCGCGCTTCTGGCTGCCGCAGAAGCATGTTCTTACGGAGGAGGATTTGCTGCCGCTGAGTGCCGGGGAAAATGCTGACATTCGGGATGTGGAGGCAGAGGATGTGAATCCGGCCATTCTCCGGGATTTCCTTTCGGAGGGACAGGAGGGAAATGTTGCCGAGTTTATTGAAGGGTATCTCGGCAAGATGCGGGAGGCGCTGCATTCCAAGATCTTCCGGAATTATCTGGCGCTGAGCGTCTGCTTCACGGTGCTGCGCTTTGTGCAGAGGCTGGGCATGGACAAGGAAGATTTTCTGGATGCGGCACAGGTGGATGCGGAGCATCTTGAGCTGTCTGAAGCGGAGCTGCCGGGCTTTATGGAGAAGCTGCTGACGGCGGCGATCCGTCAGCGCGACTGCATCCATGAGCAGGAAAATCAGGGCATGATCGAGAAGGCCCTGGCTTACATTGATGCTCATTTTGCCGAAGAGGAGCTGTCTCTGACACGGGTGTCCAAGGAGCTGGGCGTCAGCAGCAGCTATTTCAGCGGAGAGTTCAGCAAGGCAAGGCAGCAGACCTTTGTGGAATACATCACGGAGAAGCGTATGACGCTGGCGAGGCAGCTTCTGACGGAGAAAAGGCTCTCCACCCAGGAAACGGCGCAGCAGGTTGGCTACAAGGATGCGCACTATTTCAGCTTTGTGTTTAAGAAGACCCAGGGCCTGTCGCCCCGGGAATTCCGCAGTCAGCAGACAGCAGTGGATTGAAGAAAGCGGCAGGAGATTCGCAGAAAATACTTGCAGGTGACGTAACGTCACCCTTTATGGTATAATTAAATTTATAAAACTGTGCCACTGAGACCGGAAGCAAGGACACATTAGCGGCGCAGGCAGGACTGCACTGCAGTCAGAAAGGAAGTATTATGAAATATATCGTAACAGGCGGTGCCGGCTTTATCGGCGGCAACTTTATGCATTTCGCTGTAAATACCTATCCGGAGGACATGTGGATCTGTCTCGACAAGCTGACCTATGCCGGAAATCTGGAAACACTGGCACCGCTGGAGGGCAAGCCCAACTATAAGTTTGTGAAGGGCGACATTGCAGACCGCGACTTTGTGTTCGAGCTCTTCCGCACCGAGAAGCCGGATGTCATCATCAACTTTGCGGCAGAGTCGCACGTAGACCGTTCTGTTTCGGATCCCGACATTTTCCTGAAGACCAATGTCGGCGGCACGGTTACCCTGCTGGATGCCTGCAGAGAGTTCGGCATCAAGCGTTATCATCAGGTATCTACAGATGAGGTTTACGGAGACCTGCCTCTGGACCGCCCGGATCTCTTCTTCACTGAGGACAACAAGATTAAGGCTTCCTCTCCCTATTCTGCTTCGAAGGCTTCTTCCGACCTCTTCGTGCAGGCGTACCACAGAACCTTCGGCATTCCGGTGACCATCAGCCGCTGCTCCAACAACTACGGCCCCTATCATTTCCCGGAGAAGCTGATTCCGCTCGTGATTTCCCGTGCGTTGAACGATGAGAAGATCCCGGTTTACGGCAACGGCGCTAATGTCCGTGACTGGCTGTATGTAACCGATCACTGCAAGGCCATTGATCTCATTGTACGGAAGGGCCGTGTCGGCGAAGTGTACAACATCGGCGGACACAACGAGCGCACCAACCTGGAGGTGGTGAAGACCATCCTGAAGGCTCTCGGCAAGTCCGAGGATCTCATTGAGTATGTGACAGACCGTCCGGGCCATGACCAGCGCTATGCTATGGATCCGCAGAAGATCGAGAGCGAGCTTGGCTGGAAGCCGGAGTATACCTTCGATACCGGCATCCCCGTAACCATCGACTGGTATCTGAACCATAAGGACTGGTGGGAGCATATCCTCAGCGGTGAGTATCAGAGCTACTTCGACAAGATGTATGTGGAAGGGAAAGGACTGAAGTAAAATGAAGGGAATCGTTTTGGCAGGCGGCGCAGGTACGCGCCTTTATCCTTTGACCATGGTGACCAGCAAGCAGCTGCTGCCGGTGTACGACAAGCCCATGATCTATTATCCGCTGTCTACGTTAATGCTGGCGGGAATCCGGGATATCCTGATTATTTCCACACCGGTGGATACCCCCCGCTTTGAGGCATTGCTGGGAGACGGCAGCCAGTTCGGCCTGAACCTGTCCTACAAGGTTCAGCCGTCACCGGACGGACTGGCTCAGGCCTTCCTGCTGGGTAAGGAATTCATCGGAGATGACGCCTGTGCTATGGTGCTCGGCGATAACATTTTCTACGGCAACGGCTTCGGCCGCCTGCTGCGCACTGCAAAGGCGGATGCAGAGGAGCGGAACAAAGCCACGGTTTTCGGTTATTATGTGACCGATCCGGAGCGCTTCGGCATTGTGGAGTTCGATGAAAACGGACAGGCCATCTCCATCGAGGAGAAGCCGGCAGAGCCGAAGTCCAACTATGCGGTGACCGGCCTTTACTTCTATCCGGCCGGTGTCAGCGAGAAGGCAGCAGAGGTAAAGCCTTCTGCCAGAGGCGAGCTGGAGATCACGACGCTCAACGACATTTACCTCCAGAACGGAGACCTGAATGTACAGCTTCTGGGCCGCGGCTTCGCATGGCTCGATACCGGCACCATGGACAGTCTGGTGGAGGCAGCCGATTTCGTGCGCATGATCGAGCAGCGCCAGGGCATCACCATTTCCGCACCGGAGGAGATCGCCTATATCAACAAGTGGATCGACAAGGAGAAGCTGATGGAGTCCGCTCAGCGCTATGGCAAGAGCCCCTATGGCGCGCATCTCAAGGCGGTGGCCGAGGGAAAGGTGCATTACTGATTGGCGGAGAAGTCGGAAAAATATTATAGCTCCGGCGCATTTGCCCGAAAGGCCCATGTGACGCTGCGGACGATCCGCTATTATGATCAGAAAAACCTCCTGAAGCCGTCCTTTGTGACGGCGGGAGGGGCGCGGCGCTACACGGATGCGGACCTGGCGAAGCTGCAGCAGATTCTGCTGTTCAAGTATCTGGGTTTCTCTCTGGAGGATATCAGGGAAATGACGGTGGCCTCCAGGGACCAGCATTTGCTGGTGGATTCGCTGCGCATGCAGAAGCGGATGCTGCGGGAGCGCATCGGGGAAATGGAGTCGATGATCGAAGCCATCGGCGAGACGGAAGAGGCCCTGGGAAACCGCCAGGAAATCAACTGGAACAGCATGCTGGAGCTGATTCATCTGACGGCCATGGAACGAAGCCTGAAGACCCAGTATCTGAATGCGCAGAATATTGAGGCCCGCATTGCTCTGCACCGGGATTATTCGGAGAATCCGGAATCCTGGTTTCATTGGATTCTACGGCAGGCGGAGCTTCGTCCGGGGATGCGAATTCTGGAGATCGGCTGCGGCAACGGCGTGCTGTGGACGGAAAACCGGGAAATGCTGCCGGAAGATATTTCCATCGTGTTGTCGGATATTTCCGAGGGCATGGTGCGGGAAACGGAACGGCAGCTGACGGATTCACGCTTTTCCTTTGAGGTCTTTGACTGTGCGGAGATACCCTTTGAGGCACAGCACTTTGATCTCGTGATTGCCAATCATCTTCTTTTTTATGTCTCTGACATCGGGAAGGTGCTGCAGGAGGTGAAGCGGGTACTGACGCCGGGCGGCACGTTTCTCACGGCAACCTATGGCAGCCGGCACATGCAGGAAATCACATCCCTCGTACAGGAATTCGATCCGTGTATCGTTCTGTCGGCGGAGCGACTCTATGAGCGTTTCGGCCTTGAGAACGGCGCGGCGCTTCTGCAGCCTTATTTTTCGTCGGTTGCCTGCCGGCGCTATGAGGATGCCATTTACCTGGACAAGCCGGAGCCGTTGATTTCTTATATTCTGTCCTGCCACGGCAACCAGAACAGTGTGCTGCTGAATCACTACAAGGAGTTCCGGGATTTCGTGGCGCGGAAGGTGCAGAGAGGATTCCGCATCACGAAGGATGCGGGATGCTTTATTGCGGAATGAGGAACGGACACATGCTAAAGAAAAGATGCGTAGATGAATTGCTTACAAGGGAGGTGTCGGATGGCTGAGCAAAAGAAGCTTCCTCTCGGAATCGAGGATTTCGA
>CAZJQX010000107.1:0-5267 GCA_964548305.1 uncultured Lachnospiraceae bacterium | reverse complement strand
GGGCAGCGGGCCCCACAGCGCCCGCTAAGGGGTTATGCCTCTGTGCGTTGGTGTATGAAGAGGCGATGACAGATGATGCGGCGTCTGCAGAAGATGCAGCGCAGGCGGAAGATGCAGCGCCGGCAGAATCAGAAGAAGGTATAGGAGAGTAGAATGCAGGGGAAAATGAAGGACAAGAAAAAGATCAAGGGCATTTTGTTTGATATGGACGGAACGCTTTTTGACACGGAGCGGCTGTATCGGGATATCTGGCTGGAAATGGGCCGGGAACGGGGCTATATCATCAATGATGAGATGCTGGACCGTATGCGGGGCGCTGCCATTCAGATCGGCATGGAAATTTTCAGTGCGGTCAATCCGGATTTTGATTATATGGAGGAGCGGAAGCATCGCTACGCGCGGGTGGCGGAATACGTGCGGCAGAACGGTGTGCCCAAGAAGCCGGGGCTGGATGCAATGCTGTCAACTCTGAAAAACCGGGGCTATCGTCTGGCCATCGGCTCCTCCACGCTGCGGGATCAGGTCTCTCTGTATCTCCGATCGGCATGCTATGAGGATACTTTTGACTTCGTCTGCTCCGGGGATATGCTGGAAAAGGGACACGGCAAGCCGGCACCGGATATCTTTCTGCGATGTGCGGAGGCGCTGGCTCTGCCGCCGGAGCAGTGCCTGGTGGCAGAGGATTCCGTCAACGGCATCCGGGCCGGACATGATGCCGGCTGCTTCGTGTCGGGTATCCCGGACCTCTCCGACATTACCCCCGTTAAGGAGCTCTGCGACGTGGTGCTGACAGAGCTCAGGGAGCTGCCGGACTGGCTGAGTGAATAATACAGTCACTGTTTAGCACCACATCGTCACAGTGCTAAACAATTATACAATACACAATTTCCACCCTCGGAATTTTTTCCGGGGGTTTGTTTTTGCGTAAAAATCATTGCAATAGAGCATTTAAAATCCTATACTATAGAAATATGTTTGTTTGAGACTTTAAAGTGATAAAGGAGAAAAATAAGGAGATGCAGGAATATCAATGGCCCTACGCCAATGAGATCGGTCAGGAGGAGAGCCTCAGCTGTGATGTATTGGTGCTGGGCGGCGGCCTGGCGGGCTGCTATGCGGCGATTGCAGCAGCCAGAAAAGGACAGCGAGTGATTCTCGTGGAGAAGGGAACCACGGCACGGGCAGGTTCTGCGGGCAGCGGCTTCGATCATTGGGAGTCGGCTTGTACGAATCCCTGCTGCCAGGTGACGCCGAAGGAGGTTGCTGAGGCGTATATTGACGAGCAGGATCATTACAGCAACGGCATTGCGCACTACATTGAGTGTCGGGAGGGCTGGGACAGACTTCTCGATATGGAAAGCTTCGGCGGCAAGATCCGCGATACGGAGGATGAATTTGCCGGGGCGGATTTCCGGGATGAGAAGACGAAGCTGATGTTCGCCTATGATTACACCAACCGTTATACGCTCCGCATCTGGGGCAGCGGCTTCAAGCCGGCATTGTATAAGGAATGTCTTCGGCTCGGCGTAAAGGTGCTGGACCGTACGGAAGCGACCGCACTGCTGACGAAGAAGGAGAAAAATCCGGCCGGCAGTGAGAAAATCATTGGCATCGGTGCCTGTGCGATGGATGTGCATACGGGAAAGTTCTACACGATTTCCGCAAAGGCAACGGTTATGGCGATGTCGCGGCCGGCAAGAGTCTGGCTGTTTAACTCAGACCTGCCGGGACTTTGTGAATTCCGTCCGATGAACAGCATCGGCAGCGGTCATGCGATGGGCTACCGCGCGGGTATGGAATTTACCATGATGGAGAAATCGGTTCGAGGTGAGTTCTCTGCGGCCGGCAGAAGCTTCCCGCCCTACAGCACCGGCAACAATCACAACACCTGGTACGGTGCGACAATGGTGGATGCGCGCGGTGTGGAGATTCCGTATTTGGACCGTGACGGTAATGAGCTGAAGAATGTCCGTGACCGCTTCCATCCGGCCCCGGGGCAGAAGTTCTTTTTAAAGGGCGGCGTGATCGATGAGCCGAAGTATGAGTACCGGGGACCGGAGACCATGTCCTTCGCAGAGCTCGACAAGCGCGGCTACAAGCTTCCCTTCTATGCGGATCTCAGCCGCATGCCGGAGAGCGAGCGGAAGGTCATCTGGGGCATGATGGTCGGCGAGGAAGGCCGGACGAAGGTGCCGGTGCTGCAGTACTATACCGAGAAGGGCTTTGATCCGGAAAAGTATATGCTGCAGAGCTACGGTACCGGTTGGCAGTCGGCGAATTTCCTGGGACAGGAGCGTCAGCTCTTCGGTGCGCCGGGCGGCATCATTACCGACTGGAATCTGATGACGAATATTGAAGGGGTTTTTGCAGCAGGCGACCAGCTCTATGCGATGGACTGCGGCGGTGCTGCGTCGGCCACCGGCTACTATGCCGGCCGTAAGGCCGCCGGCTTTGCGGCGCAGACGACATTATCCGCATATGACCCGGCGCAGGCAGCAGAGGAGAAGGCGCGGCTTCTGGCACCGCTCACGAATAAGGGCGACATGAGCTGGAAGGAGCTGAACTTCGCGATTTCCAAGTGCATGCAGAACTATTGCGCGGAGATCAAGTGCGAGGAGCTTCTGAAGGAGGGCCTGGATCTTCTTGAGAGCTACGAGCGCGACATCGTGCCGCAGCTTCACTGCGAAAATCCGCATGACCTGATGCGTACCCATGAGGTGCTTGACATCCTTCAGGTGGCGAAGATGATACTGGAGGCCTGCCGGATGCGGAAATCCAGCTCGCAGCCGCTGTCCTTTATCCGGAGCGACTATCCGGAGATGGATCCGGCGGAGGACAGAAAGTACATTACGATTCGTCAGGTGGACGGAAAGGCCGTCCGCGGCGAGATTCCGCACGACTACTTCGGAAATGTGGAAGAAATGTATGAGAAGTACAACCAGGACTATATCCGGGAGGAGGCACCGAAATACTATGAATGAGGAGCTTTATGCAAGTGTTGTTCCCTGCAGTGCCCGTCCGATCCGCTATGATGCGGAGAAGTGCATCGGCTGCGGCCGCTGCGCACAGGCCTGCCAGATGGATGTGCTGATTCCGAGCGTGAATAAGGGCGAGCATCCCATCGTGATGTATCCGGGTGAGTGCATGTACTGCGGCGCGTGTGTGATGGACTGCCCGGTTCCCGGCGCGATCCATCTGGAGCATCCGCTGATGAACCAAACGAAGTTTATTCCAGTGAAGAAGTGATAAACAAGGGGGATTTTTAAAATGAGTCAGAATGCGATCATCGTTGTGTTTTGTGTGCTGTACTTTCTGCTGATGATCGGCGTCGGCGTCTATGCAGCAGCGAAGAATCGTAAGACCTCGGATTATCTGGTGGCCGGCCGGAATCTGAATGTGCCGATGACGGCGCTCACCATGGCAGCCGTGCAGATCGGTGTGGGCATCGTGCTGAGCGGTGCAACCAACGGCTACAACCTGGGCATGTGGCCCGGCATCTATTATTCCATCGGCTGCGGCGGCGGTCTGATTCTGGCCGGTGTGCTGGCCTGCAAGAAGCTCCGCGAGAAGGAGAGCTATGTGCCGCTGGATTTCTTCGCACAGCGTTACGGCGACAGCCGGGGCATCCGTTTCTGGGCGTGGCTGTCCAACGTACCCAGTCTGCTCGGCATTTTCATTGCGCAAATGCTGGCGTGCGGCAGTATCCTGTCTGGCTTCGGCATTCCCTTCAACGTGGGTGTCATTGTGACTGCGGTGGTGATTCTGATTTACTGCACCATCGGCGGCATGTGGGGCGTGGTGCTGACGGACGTGGTGCAGACCACGATCATTATGATCGCAATTCCGATTTTGGCGGTGGCAACAGCGCTGAAGTATACAGCAGACGGCGGCTCTATGACGGCTGTGTTCAATACACCCTTCATGCCGTCGGGCATGTTCACCAGATTCATCTATCTGGTGCTGCCGTTCTTCCTGTCGATTTCCATGTCCTATGATGCGTACTCCAGAATCCAGTCCGCAAAGGATGTGAAGACGGCGCAGAAGGGCTGCATCTACGGCGGCATTATCGTCATTATAATCGGCTGCATGTGCTCTGCCATCGGCGTCATGGCAGCACGTCTCTTCCCCGGCGTGGAGGATGGTATCTTCACCATTACCACCATCAATGTGCTGCCGCCGTTCCTGGCCGGCATCGTGATTGCGGCCATTTTGTCTGCAGCGATGTCCAGTGCCAACTGCGTAATCCTGTCTTTGGGATCTTCCTTCTCGCGGGATCTGTACAATAAGGTGCTGCACCCGGAGGTCGAGGACATGGATTCCCTGCCGAAGTCCAAGCTGATCTCCCAGGCCACCGTGCTGATCGGCTCTATCGTGGGCATCATCTTTGCCTTTAAGATGACGGATATTCTGGATGCAATGATCATCTTCAACTATCCGTATATGGGATCTCTGCTGATTCCGCTTCTGGGCGGACTGCTCTGGAAGGGTGCCACGCGGAAGGGCGCCTTTGCGGCTGCCATCGCTGGCGGTATCGTCGGCGTGATCTCCTTCCTCATCGGCATCCCGGTGGGACCGCTCAGCGGATTGATGAACACAGATCTTTCTCTGCTCATTGCCTATGCGGTATCTCTCGTGGTGCTTGTTGCGGTGAGCAAGGCGGATAAGAAGGCATTATCCTGAAAAATCAGCTCTGGGCGAGCTGCTTCTTAAAGAGTGTCCGAAAAATGAAGCGCACCAGCGGCCCGATGAAGAATACCTGAGCACAGAGCGCCATCGGGAAGCAGGTCACGGCGAGCTGAATCCACTGGGTGAACCAGTTGACGGTGAAGCCGTTGTGCAGAAGTGTGGCGAAGAGTGTCATTAGGGGAACCATCTGGCAGCAGGTCATGCACTGGATGCTCAGGGTAACGAAGATGGGCTGCGTTTCCTTCGGATTAATGAAGCGGAAGGCGAGGTGCATCGCATTCTTTGTGATGAAGAAGAACACCAGCAGGAACACAACCACGTACTCAATCCACATTTCCTTAATGGCGAGGAAGAGTACGAGATAGCTGAGACCGCCCATATTGAGAGAAACAGTATACACAGTCATGCAGTAAACCATGCAGAAGGCCATGATGGCGGTGAAGACAACGCTTTGAAATTTTGTTTTCGGCATAAATAAACTCCTTTTCTGACTTTGAGAAACAAAAAACGACATAAAATACCGTGGATGGCCACCAGACAAAAGCCATACCGATATTTTATGTCGTTTTATTTCCTGTATT
>CAZJQX010000106.1:0-5274 GCA_964548305.1 uncultured Lachnospiraceae bacterium | reverse complement strand
GTCCGTTCATAACACATTTATCAATTATCGTAAAGAGCCGTCACTGCTTCTGAGCGGAGCTTCGCTGAATCAGATAGCAGGGGATGCCCACAAAAAGCATGCCGCCGAGAATATTTCCCAATGTAACGGGAATAAAATTGTGAAGACTGTTCAGTGCGGTCAACTGCTGCAGCTGCTCTACGGTAATGCCGTAAGCCTCCTGGGCTTTTGCAGCATACACCGGGTTGCCCGCCGCCAGGATACCGGTGGGAATATAGAACATATTGGCAACACAGTGCTCAAAGCCGCCCACCACGAAGGCCAGAATAGGGAAAAAGATCGCCCAGACCTTGCCGGCAATGTCGGAGGCAGCGCCTGCCATCAGCACCGCAATGCAGACCAGAATGTTACAGAGGATGCCGGAGCAAACTCCCCGCAAGGGAGTCATGGAAATCTTTCCCAGCGCCACCTTAATAGCATAGGCGCCAAGAAGCCCGTTCGAATAATCAAGATTCCCGGAATAGAACAGCAGCACGTCGATGATCAGTGCGCCCAGCAGGTTGCTGAAATAGACAATGCAGAGGCTGCGAATACAGCTTTTCCAGCTGACCTTGCCGCACATGACATCCATTACCATGAGGCAGTCGCCGGTAAACAGCTCGCCACCCACAAAAACAATCATCATGAGGCCCACCGGGAAGATGCAACCTGTCAGCGCACGGGAAACGCCGACATTAGACAAATTGTGCACCGCAGTGCTGCTGGTGGCGCCGCCCAGGGCAATGAAGGCACCCGCCATGATGCCGAGAAGGATCATCTTGCCGATGGGCAGCTGAGACTTTCGCTTGCCTCCCTCCAGTGTGGCAGAAATCACCTCTGCCGGGGTGTTGAAATGCTGTTCTGACATATTGCTGTCTCCTTTTCATTCAGGCTTGATATTTTTTTAACCAGTCTACATTATACAAAATACAAGAAAAAAAGAAACAGCAAAAGTTAGAATTGGCAAACTGCACGGAATTTTGTGCAAAGGTGGGGCCTTAAGCGGCCTCCACCTCCGCCGACAGCTCACCGTTCTTTACGACGATCCGGATGGTATCGCCTTCCTTTACCCGATCCTCCAGGATCACCCGGGCAGTCAGCGTTTCCACATACTTCTGCATATACCGCTTGAGAGGACGCGCGCCCAGTGTCGGGTCGAAGCCCTTCTCCTCGATATAGCTCTGGGCCTCGGGACTCAGGGCCACGGTGAGCCGCTTGTCGGCCAGACGACGGTTGATATCCGCCAGCGTCAGCTCGGTGATTCTCGCAATATCGCCCTTCACCAGCGGCTTAAAGAGTATGATCTCATCCAGACGGTTCAGGAACTCCGGCCGGAAGCTGGCATGCAGCTGCTGCATCACGGCCTCCCGGGCAGTATCGGAAATGTTGCCATTCTCGTCGATACCCTCCAGCAGATCCTGGGCACCGATATTGGAGGTCAGGATAATGATGGTGTTCTTGAAATCCACGGTCTTGCCCTGGGAATCGGTGATTCGGCCATCATCCAGTACCTGCAGCAGGATGTTGAACACATCCGGATGCGCCTTTTCGATCTCATCGAAAAGCACCACGGAGTAAGGCTTTCTCCGCACAGCCTCGGTCAGCTGACCGCCCTCCTCGTAGCCCACATAGCCGGGAGCCGCACCGATCAGTCTGGATACAGAATACTTCTCCATGTACTCCGACATATCGATACGCACCATGGCATTTTCATCATCGAAAAGGTTCTGCGCCAGGGACTTGGCCAACTCGGTCTTGCCGACACCGGTGGGACCCATGAAGAGGAAGGAGCCGATAGGCTTGGTCGGATCCTTGATGCCGGCCTTGGACCGGAGAATGGCCTCCGTCACACGCTCCACGGCCTCATCCTGACCGATGAGACGCTGGTGGATGGCATCGCCAAGATGCAGCACCTTGGCGCGCTCGGATTCATTCAGCTTCGTTACCGGAATACCGGTCCAGCGGCTGACGATTCGGGCAATTTCATCCTCGGTTACCCGGTCATGCACCAGCTTGGCACCGTCCTCCTTCTGGGCCAGCTGCTCCGCTTCCTCCAGCGCCTTCGTCACAGCCGGAAGATCCTGATACTGCAGCTTTGCGGCCTTTTCATAATCGTACTGCTGCTTTGCTATATTGATCTCGGAATTGATCTTGTCCTTCTGCTCCCGCAGCGACTGAAGCTTGCCGACGGAGTTCTTCTCATTCTCCCACTGGGCCTTCTGCACATTGAACTTGTCTCTCAGCTCAGAGAGCTCCTTTGAAAGCTCCTGCAGACGTTCCTTCGACAGGGTATCATCCTCCTTCTTCAGAGCAAGCTCCTCGATCTGCAGCTGCATGATCCGCCGGTTCAGCTCATCCATCTCCTCCGGCATGGAATCCATCTCGGTCTTGATCAGCGCACAGGCCTCATCCACCAGGTCGATAGCCTTGTCCGGCAGGAAACGATCGGAAATGTAGCGGTCGGAAAGGGTTGCCGCCGCCACCAGCGCGGTATCTGTGATCTTCACCCCATGATAAACCTCATAGCGCTCCTTAATGCCTCGAAGGATGGAAATGGTGTCCTCCACAGAGGGCTCATCCACCATAACCGGCTGGAAACGCCGTTCCAGCGCCGCATCCTTCTCAATGTACTTATGATACTCCTCCAATGTCGTCGCGCCAATGCAGTGCAGCTCGCCCCGGGCCAGCAGCGGCTTCAGCAGGTTGCCCGCATCCATGGAGCCCTCGGTCTTGCCGGCACCCACAATATTGTGGATCTCATCAATGAACATGATGATCTCACCGTCAGACTTCTTTACCTCGTCAAGCACGGCCTTCAGACGTTCCTCAAATTCGCCGCGATACTTCGCACCGGCAATCAGGGCGCCCATGTCCAGCGCAAAAATCTTCTTGTTCTTCAAAGAATCCGGCACATCGCCCTTCGCGATTCGCTGTGCCAGTCCCTCAACAGCTGCGGTCTTGCCGACACCCGGCTCACCGATCAGGCAGGGATTGTTCTTGGTTTTCCGGGACAGAATCCGCACCACATTCCGGATCTCCTCATCCCGGCCGATGATGGGGTCGAATTTCTGCGCCTTCGCCCGTTCCACCATTTCATAACCGTACTTATTCAATGTATCGTAGGTGCTCTCCGGATTGTCGGATACCACCCGCTGATTGCCGCGGACCTCCGACAGCACCTTTAGGAAGCCCTCCTTCGTGATGTTCCAGCGCTTGAAAAGCTCCTTCACTGCCGGATCGGCTTCCTTCAGGATGGACAGGAAAATGTGTTCGACAGACACATACTCATCGCCCATCGACTTTGCGTGGTCCTCCGCATTCATGACGGCGCGATTGGCGCCCTGAGAGAAGTATTGCTGCCCGGCACCGGATACCTTCGGCAGCTTATCGAGTTCTGCCTCCAGATCCCGCAGGAATTCCTCCTTCGGCACACCCATCTTGGTCAGCAGCTTCTCAATGAGGCTGTCCTCAACGGTCATGAGACTGTAGAGAAGATGAAGCTGCTCGATCTGCTGGTTTCCCCGATCCATGGCAAGCTTCTGACAATTGTTAATGGCTTCTACAGATTTCTGTGTAAATTTATTGATATTCATATAAACCTCCTTCTACCAAGCGGGCTTCGCGACAGCTTGGCTGGCGGGTGCCCACTTGGTGCCTTAGCGGCGAGCGTATCAAGGGCTTCGCGACAGCTCGGCTGGCGGGTGCCCACTTGGTGCCTTAAAGAGCCTTTTTTTCTTTTCAAGGCTCATTATATCACCATTGTTAGCACTGTCAAGAGGCGAGTGCTAACAGAAATTTCTGCAGAAAATCCCTTAACTAAAAAATCCACCGCTCTCGCGGTGGATTTTTTTAGATGTAGTGTTTCTTCTTCGAAAACTCCAGTCGGGACAGCGCTCTGGCCAGAGACGCCTCGGACATCTTGTACTCGGCGACGCTTTGCTTCTGACGCAGCTGCTCCTCGGCACGCTCCTTGGCCTCCTGGGCACGGCGGACATCGATTTCCTCCGCCGTCTCCAGCGTATCCACCAGAAGCGTCAGACGGTTGTTGGCAAACTGCAGAATGCCCTTGCCCACTTCCACGGAGATCATCTCCCCGTCCGGCTTCCGAATATCCAGCTCACCAACCTCGACGGCAACAACGATTGGTGCATGATGGGCCATAAAGCCCATCTGCCCGTCCAGCGTTTCCACCTTCAGGTACTGGGCCTTCCCATCATAGAAGGTCTTGTTGGAGGCAACGACCCGCAGACTGAAGAGTGCTGTCTCAGCCATTGCTGTCCGCCTTCTTCTTCACATCCTCAATGGTGCCGACATTGAAGAAAGCACTCTCGGGGTAAGCGTCCATTTCGCCGTCGATAATGGCGCGGAATCCCCGGATGGTATCCTTCAGCGGCACATAGACGCCGGGGATGCCGGTAAACTGCTCACCCACGAAGAAGGGCTGAGACAGGAAGTTACGAATCTTACGGGCACGGTTTACGGTCTGCTTATCCTCCTCGGACAGCTCCTCCATACCGAGAATAGCGATGATATCCTGCAGCTCCTTGTACTTCTGGAGAATCTGCAGTACCCGCTGTGCCGTTTCATAATGCTCCTTACCCACAATGGACTCCTCCAGAATACGGGAGGAGGACTCCAGCGGATCCACAGCCGGGTAGATACCCTGCTCCACGATCTTTCGAGAAAGCACCGTGGTGGCATCCAAATGGGCGAAAACCGTTGCCGGGGCCGGGTCCGTCAAGTCATCCGCCGGTACATAAACTGCCTGCACAGAGGTAACACTTCCCTTCTTCGTGCTGGCGATTCGCTCCTGCAGCTGTCCCATCTCAGTGGCCAGCGTCGGCTGATAACCTACGGCTGAAGGCATACGTCCCAGCAGGGATGAAACCTCTGAACCGGCCTGGACGAAACGGAAAATGTTGTCGATAAACAGCAGCACATCCTTCCGCTCCACATCACGGAAATACTCCGCCATGGTGAGTCCGGTCTCTGCGACACGCATTCTGGCGCCCGGAGACTCATTCATCTGTCCGAACACCAGCGCCGTATTCTTAATGACGCCGGACTCCGTCATCTCGGAGTAGAGATCATTACCCTCTCGGGAACGCTCGCCGACACCGGTGAAAATGGAGTAACCGCCATGCTCTGTGGCGATATTCCGGATCAGCTCCTGAATCAGGACAGTCTTGCCCACACCGGCACCGCCGAACAGACCGATCTTGCCGCCCTTGGCATAGGGAGCCAGAAGGTCAATGA
>CAZJQX010000105.1:0-5354 GCA_964548305.1 uncultured Lachnospiraceae bacterium | reverse complement strand
TTTTCGCTTTTCAATTTCGAATCTAACTCGTTGTTAACAAATTGTCAAGCCATCCGTTGTGCATGTCTAACAATTTATACACATATTTTTTTAATATTTTTTCAATATTCACGAAACAATCGACACATATTAAAAAAATACCTTCAAAAAAGGTTTGCCGGGAAAATTCTCCGCTTTTCAAAAGAATTTTCCCGGCGAAATGGGTGACAAACATTTGCCTGTATCGGCAAATCGGAATCAGTATATTATACGCGGATCAGACCGATGGCCTTCAAACCAAAGAGCATAATCGGGTACAGAATGAGGATTACAATTTTTACAATAGTACCGGTCTTCAGCATCTGCTGATTCTCCACAAGGCCGGAGCCGGCTGCCAGTGCATTGGGCGGTGTGCCCTGGGGCAGCATAAAGGCGAAACCACAGGAGAAAATAATGTTCATCATTGCCAGCATGGAATTGTGTCCACCTGCCTGGGCAATGGAGTAGGCAATGGGAATGAATACCGCTGCCACCACGATGTTGGAGCCCAGCTCTGTCAGCAGGGATGCAATTACTGCCATAATGGTGATCGCCAGGAACTCCGGCATCGCACTGATGCCGCCCATGAGCTCAGCGATCCAGTCTGTGAGACCGGAATTTGCAAAGGCACCGCCCAGAACCAGAGAACCGCCGATCAGAAAAACGCAGTCCCAGGAGGTATGGCTCAGAGCATACTTAAAATCCAGTGTCGGCTCATTGGTCTCCCAGTTTACCGGCCACAGGAACAGCAGTGCAGCTGCAAAGCCGCCGATCATATAGTCGGAAATAAACGGAAGGAAGGATGTCCAAAGTGTCTTGGTAAGCCAGCTGAGGATTGCAAGGGTCAAAACCACCAGAACCTGCTTCTCCGCCTTCTCCATCTTGCCGAGCTTATGCAGCTCATCGGTGATGATGCTGCGGTCAATTGTGACAGTTGCCTTATGCAGACCCATAGTATAGTAAATCAGCAGTGTGGATACAATTACCATCATGGCACAGATAGGAACCGCAAACATCATCCATGTGGGGAAATCAATGGAAACACCGGTCATTTCCTGGATAATGCCAAATCCGGTGATGTTGGCATTGTTGCCGATAGGTGTAGCAGTACCGCCGTTGGTGGCTGCAAAAGCGACCGTCAACATCAGTGCTGCACCGAGACGCTTCGCATAGTCCTCATCATATTCCGCAACGGAAATTGCAAGTGCAGAAACGATGGGAATCATCATGGCTGTGGATGCCGTGTTGGACATCCACATGGAGATGACACTGGTAACTGCCGCAAAGGCCATCATGATGGACAGTGGCTTTGTACCCACAGTAGACAGAATGGTGTACGCAATTCTCTTATGCAGATTCCACTTCTCAATGGCAGAGCCGATCCAGAATACGGATGTTGTCAGCAGTACGGCAACATTAACATAGCCATTGGTGGCACTGATGCCCACTTCCTTGTTGGTCAGTCCCAGAATCGGGAAAAGCAGCAACGGCAGAAGCGCTGTCTGCCCCAAAGTAACGGGCTGTGTGGACCACCAGACAATCATCCAGGCCATCGCCGCCAGCACCTTTTTTCCGACATCAGTCAGACCGCCGCTGACCGGCACGAAAAGCAGAATCAAAGCAAACAACAAGGGTCCGAGAATCAGACCGATTTTCTGTTTCTTTGTCATAACCTAATCCCCCTAAGCTTGACTTATCTGTCAATAATAACAATATTCAATTTCTTTGCAAGCGCTTCAACTTCTTCCCTGGGCGCAGATGCATCCCGCAGTACCAGTCGAGCACCGGCGCGATTCAGTGTATCAACATAAGAATTCTGCTCACTGGCTTCGATAATTACCTTCTGAAGCTGCGGTACATCATGGCGTTCAATCACCTCTACTTCAATACCTCTCTCCTGAACCTCTGCAAGAATCGTTTCATAGCCCTTAGCATCATCTGTTCCGCATCCGTTGACTGCAGCCATCAGGACACCCGGAATGTTGATGGTACGTCTCGCAAACATTTCGGAGCAGAACTCCACACGTACCTTCTTGATTTCTCCCTTTGCCAGGAAATGCGCAAGACGCGCACAGTTGGTCGGAGATCCGACACCCTCACTGGTTCCGCCGACAACAGCATCCGCAAAAGGTGCTGTAATCAGATTTGCACGGGAAGCCAGATCGCTGGCCTCGATCAGCGCATCATGAGTTACCTCCACTTTACGCTCTGCCTCAGCGGCAAGAACCTCCGGCTTCACATATTTCTCCACTCTGGCATCACGCTTAAAAAAAGCTTCCATATATTTAATGGTAACCGGAACTACATGCTCAGCTGAAGCCAAATGACACTGTGCTGCCATAGCGATCATCACATCCACCGGTATACCGCACGGAATGGTTGTATACATAGCCAGCTGACTCGCCAGTCTGGCTGTCAGAACACCGCCGCCGATGTGTGTTGCACAGAGACCGGGTGCCAGAACACGCGGTGTGCACGGTACACTGATGGTCGGCGAAATTGCCAGGGTCATTGCTTTCTCCATCTGGTCCGGTGTTCCGCCGGCCAGTTCAACGAAAGCTGCTGCTGTAGCACAGGCACCTGCACCAAGTCCCTCCATATTGCAGCCGGTCGTACATTTGCCGATTCGGTACATACCGCCGATCTTCAGCATTACCGCCAGAATGCGGTTGAGCAGCTCCTTATCATCCGGATAGAATTCCATAACCGCCTTGGCAAAGCCGGTATACGGGCAGGAATCACCGGTGCCCGCGCAGGGTCTCAAGCCGATGGTATGATTGCCAACCTGGGCAGCCAGCGTACACACAACCACACGGTTGACAAATGCATCATCTACAATCTTCACGCCAGATTCCGGATGATTCAATTCCTTTCCGACATCTCCCAGCAGGCTGCTGTGACCAACCGTCAGTCCCAGCTCACAGGCATGCAGGTTATGTGCAAATGCAGCATGCATTGCTTCTACAACTGCTTCCCGGCTAATGCCTTCAAATGCAGCATCTTCTTCAATGATCACATCTCCCACACGCATATTGAGTGCATTCGCAGCCTCAATACACTGACCAATCGTCATATGACCGAAATCATACTTTTTTTCTTCCGCAAACTCCCGAATATTCATAACTCTCTCCTTATCAGTTCTCTTTTGTCTGAAGATGATGGTAGCCGGTCTGCTTACGTGCCTCCTTCAGCGGCACACCCTGCTTCACAAGCTCCACAATCTTCCGCTCGACAGTGTCGATCATCTCTGCCGTCTCGGCAACCTCTGCTGCACGCTCATACGGTACAGCAACCGCTCCGGTATCATCAGCAAGAATAATGTCGCCCGGGCAAATCTTGATGCCGGAAACAGCGACCGGTACCTCTACCGCATCCACCTCAACGCGATCCTTTCCGGTTACCATATAATATCCCTTGGAGAAAACAGCATATCCGGTCTCCAGCAATACCGGAAGATCACGGCATACACCGTCGATCACTGTACCCTGAATGTTCTTCTGCTTTGCTGTGATGGACATGATGTCGCCCCAGACAGTGCAGTATTCACGTCCTGCATTGTCAATGACAATAATCTGGCCCTCTTCTACATCGTCCAGGAAATCTCCTACGGTTCCCTTTACCTGTCCGCACGGCACGTAATGCACGGTGAATGCTGTTCCGCAGATCTTTCTGCCGGGATGTACGGATTTAATGCCCAGAAGACCGCCCGGAATGCCCAGCTTGTCCATCGCATCGGATACGCATGTCGTATCCAGCTTTCTGAATCTCTCCACCATTGCCTTTACTGATTCGTTCATTGCTTTTCTCCTTTATTTTTATTTATTTTTGAAGCATCTTGTTGTAAGCAAATTTCTCATCTACACGCAGAATGTCTGCACCCTGACGAATCTGTGCAACCATATCCTCTTCCTTCTGCCAGAGCTCCTCTGCCTTTTCCAGCACCTCGTCCATTCTCTCCGCCGGCACAACCACAACCCCGCTGCTGTCGCCCAGAATGATGTCCCCGGGTCTTACCTGAACACCGGCAAAATTAATGGTGCCGTTCGTTTCTGCCTCTACCACACGGCCTCTTGCCGTACATACGACAGTTCCCTTGGCATAAACCGGATAATCTGCATCAATGCAGTCGTCCAGATCCCGGACACAGCCGTCGATCAGTGTCGCTGTCACGCCCTTTGCCTTGGCGGAGTTGGCAAGGATGCCGCCCCAGCAGGAGCTGTCCATACGTCCGCCGTTGTCAATAACGATCACATCACCGGCCTTGGCAGAAGCAATAGCGTTCATTCCAAGGTGTGTCTTCTGCGCTGTCTGCCCTGCAGAAACCATCCGCATGGTCACAGCCTCGCCAACAACCTTTCTCCATTTTTCCTGCATCGGGCGAATTCCAAAGGTAAATCCGCGGAAGCCCAAAGCATCCATTGCATCCGAAAGATTCGTTGATGAAAGCTTTTCAAATCTGGCCCGGTATGTCTCATCAAATTTGCTCATGTTTTTCTCTCCTTTATTCTTCAGTTTCTTCAACACAGCCAAGTTCGTCAAACAGCTTCTGGTATCCGTAAATATCGAAAGCAGACTCACCGTTTCTCAGGCGCTCCATATAAGCAGCCTCCTTGATTTCTCTGGCCTTCGCAGCTGCCAGGGTGCTTTCAAGCTCCTCATAAGGAATCACTACAACACCGTCATCATCTCCAAGAATCATATCGCCGGGATGAATCACCTGATCACCGCAGCTCATGGGATGATTGATAGTGCCCAGAACTGTCTTCATGGTTCCTCTGATACAGAGACCGGTGGAAAACACCGGAAGACCCATTTTTATGATTTCCGCACTGTCTCTGACGCAGCAATTGAACACCAGACCGCCAAGCTTTTTTGCTTTGCACTCTGTGGCCAGGACGCCGCCGAAGGGACCAATCTTCTCGAGACCGCCCATATCTACTACCAGCACATCATTTTCCTTTGCCATGCTGATGGCTTTAACGATCATCACATTATCCGCAGGATGACACTTCACCGTGATTGCACGTCCGACAGCCTTCATTCCCTTGGCCAACGGCTTGATAGCCGGATCCAGCGCACCTCTTCTCCCCATTGCCTCATGCACAGTAGCAGAAGCCTGCTTTCTGTACTCCTCCACCATTGCATCAGAGCATCTCGGCATCTTGTGAATTACATGAACCATTCTCATTTCCTCCTGTCCCCGTCAGAAACTTGCAGCGCAGCCTTCTGACGATCATCCGCGCGACGTGTATTTCGCTTGTGTTCTTACTGCCGACTCATTGTCGACAATCTGTATGCAAGTACAATAATTTATACACGCAAATTTGTCAATTCCC
>CAZJQX010000104.1:0-5743 GCA_964548305.1 uncultured Lachnospiraceae bacterium | reverse complement strand
ATCTTCTCGATGCTGTGATTCCAGTAGCGGAACACCGCCAGGCGCCACGGGCTTTCTGCATCGCTGGCAATAATGATGAAATTACTTTCCCGATCCTCCTCCGGGAAGCGAATCAGCCGCCCGAAGGATCGGAAGCTATCCTCTGTGATGCATTCAATTTCAGCTTTTCTCATGCGGTACTCCTATAATATTCGGATTCCAGGATTCATCTCGAACTGGCAGTTCTCGACTACTTTATGCATCGGAGCAAACTTCTTCACTCGCACATTTCCAGATATATAGCGGCATTCTGGTGGTTTCCATCCAGCGCCAGTGCCTTTTTAAATGCCTCCGCCGCCTTGTCCTTCTGTCCAAGTCCCAGATAGCCGAGACCCATCAGATACCAGCAATGCACCTGATTCTTCGCCGTCATATCCTCATCAAAGGACGTGATGTCCGGCATGGATACCGCAAAATAATCCATCTTGAACACATCCCGCACATGCTGCTCTCCGTAATCCAGGAGACGGTAGAAACGGGCATTGGCCTCTCCGTCGCAGCCCAGCTTCTGCTTCGCCCAGCCCTGATACAGGATCATATCCGCCGGCTGATCGTAATAATACATCATGCCTGCCGGCTCCATGGCGCCGAGTGTTGCCTTCTGATAACATTCCGCCGCTTTCTCCGGTTCTCCGAGCTTTTCCAGAATCAGCCCCAGCGTATAGTACAGATGGTTATCCCGTGTGCCCTCAAGTCTGCCCTCGCCGAGATTCTGCGGATAGGAAAGAGCTTCCTCAACCTCCTGCCGCGCCTTCTCCCAGTCGCCGGCCTTCATAGACTTCTTAGCCAGCTCCAGAAGTGCGGTCTTAAACTGCGTGGTAATCTTGCCCTCAGCGCCTTCCCAGGTCTGGAATTCGTGGGAAATGATGGCGGCATGGGCCTCCTCATACAGGCCGGACTGATTGAGAAGAGTCACATAATCGGTGTAAATGTCGTCTCTGTCCGCCATGAGCTCCATATGCTTCCGGTAAAATGCCAGACGTTCCGCAAAGTCCTTATGCATCGCCCGGTACAGCTGATCCAGCTCCTTGAATACCTGCGCATCGTGCTCATCCAAAGCAAAGGCTCTCTCCAGCTTCTCCAGTGCCTTCTCCGGCTTGTTCTGCTTGTTGTAGTATCCGATGGCGAGATTTCGCTCCAGCGTAGGGAATTGGTCATCCAGCGCATCCGACATTTCCCAAAGCCGCATGGCTTCGTCATACTGCCGCTTATCGTAATACAGATTTCCGAGATAATAGTATGCCTTTGCGCCATTCGGATTGCAGTGGATGGCAGCCCGCAGCACCGCAATATCCTCCAGCTTGTTCGGGAAGGTATACTTCGGCGACATTGTCTCCGCCTTCCGGAAGGCCTCTGCTGCCGCCTCCTTCTGTCCAAGCTTTTCGAGATAAGCACCGATATAGCAATGAATCAGCGGCTTTTCTCCCTCATAATCCCGGAGCACGCGAACCGCCTCCTCATAGAAGCCCGCCTCCGCGAGATCTCTTGCCGCTGCAAGATAGGTCTCATGGAAATTTCTGCATCTCTGACGGATCTCCGCTGCTGCCTCCGCGTCCTTGCTTATAAAGGCAGCCGTATAGCCGCTCACATAGTCAAACGGATCCAATCTGAGATTCTCTTCGATCCATGCCAGCGCTTCTGCCTCGCGTCCCAGCTTATACAGCAGCATCGCCTTCAGACCACGGGCCTTTACATTATGAATATTCTTCACCAGGCCCTTCTCACAAAGCGCCAAAGCCTCATCGTACTGACCGCGGCGTGCCGCAATTGCCGCCAGATAGTAGAAGGACATTTCCTGCAGCTCACTTACCCAGGTAGCCTTGTAGAAGGCATCGAAGGCGTCATCATACTTCTCCTGATAGAAAAGTGCCAACCCCAGGTTATAATACGGTTCGCTGTCATAAGGATTCGGATGCATCGCCGTCAGTCGCTCCAGAGCCTTCCGGAAGTACTTTTCCGCTTCCGCAAACTGCCCTCTTCTCAGCTGCAACAGACCATAAGCATTGTTGATACGGATGTCCTGCGGATCCCGCTTCAGTCCCTCGAGATAATACGGATCCGGCTGGAATGTGGCATGGCGGTACTGCTCAATGTGCTGACCGGTAATATAGAGCTCCTCGTTGGTGAGAATCTCCTCCGGCGCCTTGGCAGCCTTGGCCGGCTCCGCCAGCTTGGGGATTCCCTGATCCTTCGGCTGATACATCACCAGCGTGCCGCCGGCATTATCCACCTCGATCTTCATGCGGTAAATGTCCGGAATGCTGAGCTTCAGTGTCTTCTCGTAGATGTCTGTCGGGGAAATGCTGATGCTTTCCTCATAAACCGGCGCATCATCCACACTGACCTTCAGCCTTGCCTCAGGATACTTCTCTGTCGCATAAATGCAGACATACAGTCCGTCCTCACGCAGCTCTGCATTGAGGGCCGCATGAATGCTCGCATTCTTCACCTGCCCCACCTTCTTGTAAGGCATGAAATACTGTGTGAAGGTTTTCTCCTCATAGGGCTTCAGCCAGCTGAAATCCGGCTGGTTGTCGCAGTACATGCCGGTCATCAGCTCGATGTATGGGCCGTCCGCATCGGTGAGGTTCCGATCCCAGGCCTTGCCGAAGTCACCGCAACCCCAGGTCCACTGCTTCTTTCCGGTGGAAACATGATGGTCCGCCACGTGCAGCACGCCGGCCTCTTCACCGTAATCATAGCCGCCCACAAAATCGTAATCCGAACGCTCCGCCATATAGGACGTCGGCACCGGAATATTCTTGTACCGGGAAATATCTACGCCCTCACTGTAGTCATGCTTATAATACTCCCCCGTTGCAATCGGGAAACGGGACACCGCACGCTTGCCGTGATCGTAAACGCTGTGTACATCCGGTGGGAAAATGGACTGCGTGTTGTCATTCACCGACACGGCCGGATTTGCCCACCAGAGGAAGGTCTGCGGCAGCGGTGTTCGATTGTACAGCTGTCCGCGAATTTCAATGTAGGCCTTGTCCGGATACAGCGTAAATGCCGTGATCTCCTTTGTGCCGTACATCTGGTCCACGTCATTGATCAACAATGTTTTGCTGCCGTCCGGATTCTCCCGCAGCTCATGATCCACCGGCATATATGTCGTCGGCCGATGGTGCTGCGGCCAGTTGAACTCGATGCCGCCGGAAATCCAGGGTCCCAGAAGTCCCACCAGCGCCGGTTTGATCACATGATTGTAATAAACAAAATCATAACCATTGGTCTTGTCATAGGCCCGCTGAATTCTGCCACCCAGCTCCGGCAGAATCATCACCTTAATATACTGATTCTCCAGGAAAACCGCCTGCCAGTACCGGTCATGCTTTTCCCTGCTGATGACCTGTGTAGTGGGATAAGGGTAGATCTTGCCTGAGCTTCCCTGATATACCCGCTTCTCCAGAAACATGGGATTCTGATCGGCTTCCCCGATCTCATAGGTGGGGATCAGCACCGCCTCTTCCCAAATTTTTACATTTTCCATCCCTGACCTCCTGTTCCGGCGCCGGCGGCGCACGTGTTTAAAAAAAGCTATCATTATGGTTACTTTATATTTTCCGCACATCCGAATTTTATCCCAGACAGCGGCCTTTTTCATTCATGCCGATTGCCTTTGTATTTGGAATTTTTGCTCTATCCCAGCCTCGAAAATCCATCCCGTTTTTGGTATACTTGGGGTAATGTCTTCGGCCCTGCTGACGGGCCTCATCTTCCATGAAAGGATCGCTATGCTCTGTACCGAAAAGCTGGTGAAATCCGGCTCTCATTACTATCTTCACACGCCCTCTCTCACCGCCCAGAAGCTTTTTCTCTATCCCACCATCATCGGAGAATTCGACTACGAGGCCGGCTACAGCATCCACCGCCGGCAATTCAACAGCTTCCTCATCATGGCCGTCACAGAAGGAGAATGCTCCCTGAATCTGCGCGGAAAACATTACACCGCTCTGAAGGGGGATCTGGTGCTGCTGGATTGCTACCAGGAGCATGAGTACGGCACAAAAAGCGGCTTTTCCTGCCTCTGGATGCACTTTGACGGCGTATTGGCACGGGCCTACTACGAGCACATTTCCGCTCTCTTCGGCCCGGTGGTCCATGTCCCCCAGTTTAATGCCGTGCATTACCAGATCCACGAGATTTACCGGGACTTTCATCGGCATCTGGCCATTGACGAGTCCGGAGAATCCGTCCGCATCATGCTGGCCTTTTCCCTGCTGCTGACACCGCATTTGCCGGAGAAGAAGCAGAGCTACGACAGCATCCGCCTGGCACTCAGCTATATCACAAACCACTTTGCGGAGCCCATACAGCTGGAGCAGCTCGCGGAAATCGCTGCACTGAGTCCGTACTACTTTTCGCGGCTCTTCACAAAGGAAACCGGACTCACGCCCCATCAGTACATCATCCAAACCCGCATTTCCTCTGCGAAATATCATCTGACCACCAGCTCCCTTTCCATCAAGGAAATCGCCTATCAGACCGGTTTTCGGGATGAAAGCTCCTTCTGCACCGCCTTTAAGAAATATGCGGGCGACACCCCCAGCAACTACCGGCTCAACAGCAGGAAAGGGTAAAATAGTAAAAAAAGAAGGCTTTGCTCATCGCAAAGCCTTCTTTACGCCCGTTAGATTACTTATTCAGCATAGGTTCCCATGACTTCCTTATAGTTGTCCGGTGTTACAACGGTTGCCGGAACAGCGGTCTCCATCTGCGGCTCCTTGCCGGAAATGCTGTCCATCAGCACCTGGATAGAACCAGCGCCCACCTGTGTCTCAGAGAAATAGCAGGAAGCCTTCATGCAGGTACCATCTGCACCCTTGTTGTTCCACTCATCCTTTGCCATGTATCCGCCAAGACCGATAACGCAGGAATCCTTATCGAGACCGGCACTCTCCAGAGCTCTTACAGCACCGATACAGCACTCTTCATTAGCACCCATAACCAGCCACTTCTTGATCTCCGGATGTGCTGTGATGACAGCAGTAGCCGCTGTATTTCCCTTGTCAGTGGTTCCGTCATTGTCTGCCTTAAAAATCTTGGCCTGATCGAACTCCGGCACCAGCTCATTCCACTTGTCCAGCTCTCCCTCGGTTCTCGGCACACAGCTGGAAACGGTATCCATGGTCATGATCAGAAGACCTGTCTCCGCATCAGAAACCAACTCGTTGTCGATAGCATAGTTTGCCAGCCACTCACCGTTAGCCTCGCCGATAACATAACCGTCGATACCTACCCACGGTGCGATCTTCTCACCGTTTACCTCCAGCGCATCATCGGCTGCCACCACCGGGATGCCGGCCTCATTGCACTTGTCTACAATAGACTGGGACATGGTCTGATCCGGTACGCAGATGGCGATGCCGGCTGCCTGGTTGGCAATGGCATTGTCGACTGCCTTCAGACACTCCTCCGGACTCATCTTAGCATCCACATAGGTGAAGGTTCCGCCGGCTGCCTCTACTGCTGCCTTGGCTGCCTCGCCCTCGTTGATGAACCAGGTCTGATCACCGGCCTTATAAATGCCGTAAATGGTCTTGCCGCTGAGATCTGCTGAACCGGTGCTTTCTGCAGCCGCCTCAGTTTCTCCGGATGCTGCTTCCGTTGCATCTGCTGCCTCAGCTGCCGCAGCTGTGGTCTCGGCCTTAGCTGCAGCCGTTGTTGATGCGGAGCTGCTGGAATCTCCGTAGCTACA
>CAZJQX010000103.1:0-5784 GCA_964548305.1 uncultured Lachnospiraceae bacterium | reverse complement strand
AACGACGCATAGCCGTCTTCTGCTTTGTACTGACCTCAGAGATCACCTCAAGCTCCTTCTCCGCATTTCCGCCGATAATGCCGGCTGCGGCGGCAGCTTCGATTCCCTTCATGCCGTCCGTATTGGGAACAACAACACTTTTGACATTTTTGATGATATTGTTGCTGACACCGATTTTTACAAGATCCGGCTCCTTTCCCAGAACCTCCCGGGCTTTGGCCGCCGCATATGCAATGGCAATCGGCTCGGTGCAGCCCATTGCGGGAATCAGTTCTTCCTTCAATATCTGAACATAAGCCCGGTAAATCTTTCCATCCTTATTCATAATACGGCGTTTTCTCCTTATTTTGTTTCTTTATCCTTAAGAATATCCACGATTGTCTTTTCGGTTCCCACCATGCCGGGAGAAGCGATGCAGCCCATATTGCGCATTGTCTGCTCCGGTGTTGCGCCGTTGATACCGTGAACATTATAAATGAAAACATCCTGCATTGCCATACCGACTGACTGCCATGCGGCATCTACGGCAACAACACCCTTCATGGTGCAACCCTGATTTCCGCCGTCGCAGATCATGCCGGTAATGCTGCTGGCCATATTGTTGATGGTCTGTGCCATCTGCTTTGTACTTCCGTCCCGCATCAGCACAAGACCCCAGGCCATGCCGGTGCCCGCCGCAATGGCGCAGCCGCAGAAAGCGGAAAGCTTGCCGGAATATTCCTTGATGTACATGCAGATCAGATAGCTGAGGGCCGTTGCACGGAGCAGCTTTTCCTCCGAATAACCCTTGACCTTATACGCCGCATACAGAGGCATTGTTGCAATGATGCCGTGCGCACCCGATCCGGTAATGCTCATGGCCGGGTCCGGCAGTCCGATGACACGCGCTTCAATCGCAGCATTGCAGAGCAGCGAGGCAGTTTTCTGCTCATCCTCTGAAATGATTTTTCCGCCGTTCTGTGCCAGCAGATAGCGGGAATACGTTGTCTTCGGACTTTCCAGTCCTGCTTCACAGAGCGTATAATTCAGCTTGAAGGCCTCTCGGATAAACTGAATTTCTTCCACCGGTACAGTCATTGCATAGCTATGAAGCTGCTCCAGCGTGTATTTGTGAATTGTCGGAACATCGCTCTGCTCTTCTGCCGCTGCAGATGCCTTTTCGAAAACGGTTTCTCCGTTTTCCGTGATCTTTACAATGTTGGTATGTGCATCCCGAATGGTAACACAGGCACTGCCCTCTGCGGTTTTTACAGTGGCTTCAATGAAGATCCGGCTGGTGATTTCGCTCATCTCCACCTTGATTTTTCCGTCAGACACCATTTTCTTCGCGCTCTCCGCCTGCTCCGGTGTAATGCCATCCAGACATTCCAGACCCTTGTCCGGATCTGCGCCCACCGCGCCCAGTGCAGCCGCATGGTAATTTCCCACTTCATTCGAGCCCGGAATGCCGCAGGTAAATGCGTTTTTGAACATGCCGCTGTTTAAGCGAAGCGTCACCTGCTGCACACTGCCGGATACATACTTGCGTGCCGTAGAAACGGCAAATGCTATGGCCCCCGGTTCCGTAACGCCCAGTGCCGGGCGCATATCCTGCCGGATCAATTCTGTTAATTCATGCATGAGAATACCTCCTTCACTGCTGTCAGATAAATTCCTGAATGTCCATCGTAATGGAACCATCCTCACGTACAAAGCAGGGGATTCCCAGTCTGTCTGTATTTCCGCGAATATCCTCATAGAGCGGACTGGTATCGCGAATATGCAAATAGGTCTTTAATGCATCATGGCAGGACAGAATATCTACAAATTCCATTTCCACATTTGCAGCTGAAAGCTGATGCAGCGCATAAAGCGTATCAGGGCACAAGTGGCTTCCAATAATCTTTACCTTCATTGCTTAAACCTCCGCTACTGCTTCATTTTCATGAGGCTCTCCATTAGATAGCTTCTTCTCCATCCAATCCTTGCCCTCTACAAAACGTGTCACGATCATAGAAGCAATTGTGTCGCCGGAGGAATTCAGGCAGGTTGCCATCGGATCCACAAGGAAGCCGATTGTGGCGATAATAGGGAATGCCTCCCCCGGGAAGCCGAACAGATTCACAATGATCATTTCTCCGACGAGACCGCCGCCCGGCGCACCGGACAGTACAAACGCGCTCAGTACGGCAACAAGAATAGACATCGCATAGGTACCGGCTCCGGTATAGGGCTTGTTGAATATACCAAACAGGAAGGCGATTTTAACGATGGAGGACAACACGGAACCATCCATGTGCATGGTGCAGCCCAGCGGCAGGACAATGTTGTAAATGTCGCTCGGTACACCGATCTCCTCACAGGCTTCCATATTGGCAGGCAGTGCTGCACAGGAGCTCTGTGTGGCAAATGCGGTAATCGCCGGCTTGAAAATGTGCTTCAGCATGGTCTTAAGACCCTTCTGTCCACCGGCAAACAGCGTATACAGAGGGAAGAACACCAACGCGTAAACAATACACATCGGGTAATAAACCAGCATGCAGCGGCCGTAATCGCCCAAAAGCTGCGGTCCGAATTCACCGATCAGATTTGCAAAATAAGCGCCGAGTCCGATGGGTGCCAGCTTCATGATCATATCCACCAGCTTCATAATAATTTGATTCATATTGACCAGCAGCTGGCCGACAGGGCTTTCCTCACCGCCGCAGCCGGCAACCGCCAAACCGGTAAGCACAGCGGCAAGGATAATCGGCAGCATATTCTGACGGCTGAAAAGACCGGAGAAGTCGCTGACCGTCAGCGTATTCACGATCATGTCGCCGAGAGAAGACATTTCCCCCATCTCGCTTGTTCCCATTTCAATGGTGGTATTCGCAGCAGGCGGGAAAATGTTGACGACGAAAAGAACCAGAACCGAGGCAAACAGACCCGTGATAATGAAGGTTGCCACCATTGTACCGAGAATTTTGCCCAGGCGCTTCATGTTCAGCATGCTGCCGACAGAGGATGCAATAGAAACAAATACCATCGGCACCACAATGGTAAACATCAGGTTGATGAAAATGGTGCCGATCGGCTCCAGAACCGTAGCCTTTTCTCCGAGAACAGCGCCGATCACTGCACCTGCAAAGATGCCCAGCAGCAGCGTTAATGAGAATTTATAGTTTTGCCATATCTTTTTCATACTCTACACTCCGTTTTTTTGCGGCGGGTGGACGTTGCGGCCCGCCGATTCTTTGATTTTCAGCGAACCAATTATAACGCATCCACAGCGGCCTTAAGCTGTGCCATCGCCTTTTCCAGTGTAGCACGCGGGCAGGCTGCATTCAGCCGCATATAGCCGCTCAGGCTGCGTCCGAAGGTATAACCCTCATTCAGACCGAGCTTTGCCTTGTGGATAAAGAAGTCACGGAGTTCTTCGTTGCTCATGCCAAGTGCCCGGCAGTCCAGCCACATCAGATATGTAGCATCCGGACAATTCGGCTTGATCTGCGGAATATATTTTGCGCAGTAGTCGCAGACATAATCAAAGTTTGCGGAAATGTACGGAAGAAGCTGGTCCAGCCACTCTTCTCCCTCACGGTAAGCAGCCTCCATGGCAACGGAGCTGAACGCATTGTTGCGGTGAATGTCCATGCCTCCCCAGAATTTGTCGAAGGTCTTCTTCATTTCCATATTCGGGAAAATGGTGGTGCTGGCCTGAAGACCTGCCAGATTAAAGGTCTTAGTTACCGAAACACAGGTGATGATCTTATCCGAAATTTCCTTGGAGAGTGTCGCTGTCGGTGTGTGATGTTTGCCATGGAAAATAAGGTCGGAATGGATCTCATCTGATACCAGCAGTGTATTATTTGCGATGCAGAGCTCTGCCATACGGCGCAGATCCTCCGGTTCCCAGACAATACCGAGCGGATTGTGCGGATTGCAAAGCAGGAACATGCTGCATTCCTTCACCTTTGCTTCAAAGTCCTCGAAATCCACATGCCAGTGACCGTTCTCCTCAATCATCTTGTTTTCCACAACAGTCCGATCCCAGGCCTCCACGACATCATAGAACTCAGAATAAACCGGCGTCTGAATGAGGATTTTGTCATCATCCTTGCTGAACAGCTTAACAATGGCGGACAGAGCCGGTACAACGCCCAGGCTCCAGCTCATCAGAGCGGTGTCCGGCTTCCAGTTGTTTCTCTTAACCTCCCATTCCTGAACAGCCTGAAAATAGCTGTCCGGACGAGAGGTATAACCCCAGATTCCTTCCTCCGCCTTGGCCTTGCAGGCATCAATAATAGGCTGTGCCGTGCGGAAATCCATATCCGCTACCCACAAAGGGATGACATCTGAAGTTCCGAACTTCATTTCACGCTCATCATACTTGGAAGAACGATTCTTGCTCCGATCGATTACCTCATCAAAATTATACTTCATAATGTTGTATTCTCCTTATGCTGTAACAACTCAACACAGACAGAATGCCGCCGGCCGTCGGTACTGTCGTTTGTCATGATGGCACTATACTGCTATACCGTTTTTTTGTCGAACCGATCATTTTTACTCTCAGGAAACTTTTTAAGGTCAGTTTTTCTTCAGAATCAACTTTTACTTGATTTTTAGTGTTTTTTTCTTTAATCTGTTCACAAAAGACCACATTTTGTAAAATCGTACATTTGTAGGAAACCGACAAAATGCATAGATCGTCGAGGTGGATTTTATGGATATTTCACAAGAAGCCGGTGCACGCATTCGCTACTACCGCAAGCAAAAGCAGATCACGCTGGATCAGCTGGCAGAAAAAATCTGCAAAAGCAAATCCTGTCTTTCCAAATACGAAACCGGGCAGATTGCATTAGACATCCCTACACTCTATGATATCGCAGAGGCCCTGGATATTCGGGTAACGCAGCTTTTATATCTCCCAAAGCAAAATATGGATACCGCTGCCGGTAATATCCCTGCATTTTTCTCCGGCCTCGACCGCATTTACATCTACTATTATGACGGCCGCAGCAACCAGATACTGGCCTGTGTCCTGGACATTCTGGAACAGGTCGAAAACGGGAAATATCACATCCAGATGTACATGAATGTAAAGGATTACGATCACTATCAGCTCTGTGAAAATGTTTACGACGGCACAATGACGCATTTTGACACGCTGAGTCTTCTGGTTATGCAGAATCAGGATATGGAAATGGATCACTACCAGATCGGTGTTCCGAGCCCGTACATGAATGCACCCGTAAAATGGGGTCTGGCCTACGGCATCTCCAGCCGTCCGTTGATGCCCACCTCCACCAAGGTACTCCTTTCCAAAGCCATTCAGAAGGAAACGCCGGAACTGGAAAAGGATCTCCGCATTTCCAAAGAAGACATCCGTCTCATGAAAATGTATAACATGCTGACCATTTTGTAGATCATGACAAAAAGAACCCGTCAGTGCATCATTGCACCTACGGATTCTTTTTTGATTTCTGTCTTATTTCTCTGTTTTCAGCCTCAGTCCTTCCAGACCTCCTCAGCGATTTCCTTCACAAGCCGAAGCTTTGCCCACTGCTCCTCTTCCGTCAGCTTGTTGCCGATCTCACAGGACGCAAAGCCGCACTGCGGGCTCAGATACAGACGATTCAGCGGGATATATTTCGCCGCCTCGTATATTCTTGCGATCACCTTTTCCTTGTCCTCAAGGGCCGGCGTCTTGGTGGTTACAAGTCCCAACACAACCTTCTTCTCGCCGGAAACCTTTGCCAGAGGTGTGAAACCGCCGGAGCGCTCGTCGTCATACTCGAGGTAGAAGGCATTGGCATGCTC
>CAZJQX010000102.1:0-5802 GCA_964548305.1 uncultured Lachnospiraceae bacterium | reverse complement strand
CGACGACCTCCGCCGTGACAGGGCGGCGCTCTAACCATCTGAGCCACCGGGCCAATGCCTGTACAGGATAACAGGTCATGCTATCATCTGTCAAGCACATTTTCGTTTTTTCGAAAAATTTTATTTCACCTTCCGCACGCGGAGAACACCCTCCAGCTGCTCAAGCTTATCCTTGCCCTCTTCCGTCAGGTGCTGGTCAATGTCGATAAGCGTGTAGGCATAGGAGCCGCGGCTCTTGTTCTGCATATTCTCGATGTTGATATTGGCAGCGCCCAGAGCTGTGGTGATGCCGCTCAGCATATTCGGGATGTTCCGGTGCAGAAGTGCAATTCTTCCTGCCGCCTGGCAGACACCCGCATCCACTGCCGGGAAATTCACGGAATTTCTGATGTTTCCGTTGTCCAGATAGTCCTGCAGCTCCTCAACAGCCATGACAGCACAGTTGTCCTCTGCCTCCTCGGTAGAAGCGCCGAGGTGCGGCAGTACAATGGCGCCGGGCATATTGGCAGAAACCGGGTTCGGGAAGTCCGTCACATAGCACTTCACCTTTCCGCTCGCCAGTGCCTCTGCGATATCCGTCTCATTCACCAGAATGTCTCTTGCGAAGTTCAGAATGCAGACGCCGTTCTTCATACGCTGAAAGGCCTCGCGGTTCAGCATCCCCTTCGTGGAATCCGTCGCCGGCACATGAATGGTAATGAAATCACACTTATCATAGATCTCCTCTGTCATGGATGCATGATGCACCTTCTGAGAAAGATTCCATGCGGAATTCACGGACAGGTAGGGATCATAGCCATAGACCTCCATGCCGAGATCCACCGCCGCATTGGCCACCAATACACCAATGGCACCGAGACCGATGACACCCAGCTTCTTGCCCTTGATCTCATTTCCGGCAAAATTCTTCTTCGCCTTCTCTGTGGCCTTCTGGATGTTGGGATCCTCACGATTCTCCTTCACCCAGGCAGCGCCGCCCATGAAATCACGGCTGGCCGCCAGCATGCCCGCAATCACAAGCTCCTTCACCGCATTGGCATTGGCGCCGGGGGTATTGAACACCACGATGCCCTGCTCCGCACACTTATCCAGCGGAATGTTGTTGACGCCGGCACCAGCTCTCGCAATGGCCCGCAGCGTCTCGGGAAACGACATTTCCTTCATATCGGCAGAACGCACCAGCACACCGGCAGCATGGTCAATCTCCGATGCCAGCGTATAGCCCTTCCGAAACTTTCCCGTGCCTACGCGGCTGATATTGTTGAGACAAAAAATTTCACGATCTTTCATAACGTTAACCTTCTCCCTGTTTTTCACGTTAATGTCTTCGGCCGGATTTCCCCGGTTCAGGCATTTTCCTTCTCAAAGCGCTCCATGAACTCCACCAGCTTCTTCACGCCTTCCTCCGGCATTGCATTGTAGATGGAAGCACGCATGCCGCCTACGGTGCGGTGACCCTTCAGGTTCTTGAAGCCGGCGGCAGAGGACTCGGCAATGAATTTCTTATCCAACTCTGCATCCCCGGTGATGAAGGGCACATTCATGAGGGAACGATCCTTCTTCTCAACGGTTCCCTTGAAGAGCTTTGAGTTGTCCAGGTAATCATAAAGAACAGCGGCCTTCTGCTCGTTCCGCTGCTTCATGACCTCCAGGCCGCCCATTTCCTTCAGCCACTTGAACACCAGACCACAGATGTAAATGTTGTAGCAGGGCGGGGTGTTGTAGAGAGAGCCCTTGTCCGCATGAGTTTTGTACTTCAGCATGGTCGGGGTGTAAGGAAGTACCTCGTCACGAATGAGGTCCTCGCGAATGATGACGATGGTCACGCCGGCCGGACCCACGTTCTTCTGTACGCCGCCCCAGAGGATGCCGTACTTGGACACATCCATGGGCTCAGACAGGAACATGGAGGAGATGTCGGACACCAGATCCTTGCCCTTGGTGTCGGGCAGCTCACGAATGGTGGTGCCGTAGATGGTATTGTTCTGGCAAATGTAGACATAGTCCGCATCCGGGCTGATGTCCAGATTGCTGAGATCCGGAATATAGGAGAAGGTCCGGTCCTGGGAGCTTGCTACGACATTCACCTTGCCGTAGATGGCTGCCTCCTGCGCTGCCTTCTTTGCCCACTGACCGGTGACAATGTAGTCAGCCACCCGGTTCTTCATAAGGTTCATGGGCACCATGGCAAACTGCGTATTGCCGCCGCCCTGCAGGAAAAGGACCTTATAATTGGAGGGAATCCCCATTAACTCCCGAAGATCCGCCTCCGCTGTATCAATGATGTCCTGGAAATCCTTTGAGCGGTGCGACATTTCCATCACAGACATGCCGGATCCATGATAATCCAGCATCTCCCCTGCTGCTGTGGCCAATACCTCCTCCGGAAGCACGGCGGGTCCTGCACTGAAATTGTAAACTCTGCTCATAATTGATCTCCTCTGAATATTTTACTTGATCAGGGCAGCTACCTGATCTCCCATCTCGCTGGTGGAGAGCTTCGTGAGTCCTGTCTCTGACGGATCAAGAATATCTCCTGTGCGGTAGCCCTTTGCCAGAGCCTCCGCCACGGCTGCCTCCACTGCATCTGCCTCCTTTGTCAGGTTCAGAGAGTAGCGAAGCAGCATTGCTGCTGAAAGAATAGTGGCCAGCGGATTTGCCACGTTCTGTCCTGCGATGTCCGGTGCGGATCCGCCGCTCGGCTCATAAAGACCGAAGCTGTCCTCCCGAAGAGAGGCCGACGGCAGCATACCGAGAGAACCGGCAATCTCTGCCATTTCATCGGACAGGATGTCGCCGAACATGTTCTCCGTCACCACAACATCGAACTGCGCCGGATTGCGTACAAGCTGCATAGCTGTGGAATCCACCAGTGCATGCTCCACAACGACATCCGGATGGTCCTTGGCAACCTCGTCCACGATCTTCCGCCAGAGTCTGGAGGAATCCAGCACGTTTGCCTTGTCCACAGAAGTCAGGTGCTTATTCCGCTTCTCCGCAATTTCGAAGGCCTTCTTCACAATGCGGCGGATCTCGTAGTCATGATAAACCAGTGAATCCTTTGCCACAGGCTCGCCGTCCACCACCTCGGTCTCATGTGCGCCGAAGTAAATGCCGCCGGTAAGCTCCCGCACCATCATCACATCGAAGCCCTGCTCAGCGATGGATTCCTTCAGCGGGCAGGCCTTGCGAAGCTCCGGATACAGATGTGCCGGACGCAGATTACAGAAAATGTTCAGCGCCTTCCTCAGCCGCAGAAGTCCTCCCTCCGGCCGTTTTGCCGGCGGCAGATCGTACCAGCTGCACTGGCCTACCTTTCCGCCGATGGAACCCATCAGTACGGCATCCGTGCTGAGACATGTCTCGACAGCCTCATCTGTCAGCGAATCGCCGTAAACATCAATGGAACAGCCGCCCATCAGAACCGGTACAAAGGTAAATTCATGTCCGTAGACTGCTGCCACCTTCTCCAGTACCTTCTGTGCCTCACGGACAATTTCCGGACCGATACCGTCGCCGTGGATCGTTGCAATTCTGTAATTCATGTTCTTCTCCTTCTTTTCTTTCGGAGCATCTCAGGAACATGCTCCCTATACTAGCACAGTTTGTTTTATATGTATCATAAAAGATTTTTATAAATCACTTCATCATTGTGCCGTTATCCACTTTAGTGTACGACGTCCGAAAGCTTTATGCGAATACCTTTATTCTATGGCAGTTATTCCGGGGAAATACCACAGGAAAATGCTGTACAAGCCGAATCGCCAGCGTTATAATCAAACAAAAGTTTCGCCAACATTAGCATAAGAAAAAGGAGAACGGCCATGGAATTCAAGCTTCATTCCGACTATCAGCCCACCGGCGACCAGCCCCAGGCCATTGACAAACTTGTAAAGGGCTTTCAGGAGGGCAATCAGTTTGAAACGCTGCTGGGTGTTACCGGCTCCGGCAAGACCTTCACCATGGCCAACGTGATTGAAAAGCTGCAGAAGCCCACGCTGATCATTTCCCACAACAAGACGCTGGCGGCCCAGCTCTATTCGGAAATGAAGGAATTCTTCCCGGAAAATGCAGTGGAATACTTCGTCTCCTACTACGACTACTACCAGCCGGAGGCCTACATTCCCTCCTCCGATACCTATATCGAAAAGGATTCCGACATCAACGATGAGATCGATAAGCTCCGGAACTCAGCCATGGCTTCGCTCTCCGAGCGGAAGGACGTGATCGTGGTGGCATCCGTGTCCTGTATCTACGGTCTGGGCGCACCCACGGAATATCTGAATATGGCGATTTCGCTTCGTCCGGGACAGCAGCAGGACCGGGACGCGCTCCTCAGAAAGCTCATCGACATTCAGTACAACCGGAATGACATGGACTTCCACCGAGGGACCTTCCGGGTCATGGGCGATGTGGTGGACGTATTCCCCGCCTCCGAAGGCGACCAGGCCTACCGCATTGAATTCTTCGGGGATGAGATCGACCGGATTCAGCTCATCGACGCCCTGACCGCCAAGGCCAAGGCGACACTTGAGCATGTCATGATCTTCCCTGCCAGTCCCTACGTTATCCCCCAGGACAAAATGATGCTGGCCTGCCGGAATATCCTTGCGGAAATGGAGGAGCGGGTCAAGTATTTCAAGGAGGAGGACAAGCTGATCGAGGCCCAGCGAATCGCCGAGCGGACAAATTTTGATGTGGAAATGCTGAAGGAAACCGGCTTCTGCTCCGGCATTGAGAACTATACTCGGCATCTGAACTTTGCGAAGCCCGGAGAGCCGCCCTATACACTGATGGACTATTTCCCGGATGACTATCTCATCATCGTGGACGAGTCGCACATCAGCCTGCCCCAGATCCGCGGTATGTTCAACGGCAACCTGTCCCGAAAAAACACACTGGTGGATTTCGGCTTCCGGCTTCCTTCGGCCCTGGACAACCGGCCGCTGAATTTTTCGGAGTTTGAGGAAAAGATTGATCAGCTGCTCTTCGTTTCCGCCACACCGGGAGATTACGAGGCGGAGCACGAGCTGCTGCGGGCCGAGCAGATCATCCGGCCCACCGGTTTGCTGGATCCGGAAATCACTGTACGCCCCATTGAAGGTCAGATTGACGACCTCATTGCGGAAATCCATAAGGAAACCGCTAAAAAACACAAGGTACTGGTCACCACACTCACCAAGCGCATGGCGGAGGATTTAACAAAATACCTGAAGGAAGCAGAAATCCGCGTGAAATATCTCCACTCAGACATCGACACGCTGGAGCGCGCCAGCATTATCCGCGACATGCGTCTCGACAAATTTGATGTGCTGGTGGGCATTAACCTCCTCCGCGAGGGTCTGGACATCCCGGAGATCACGCTCGTGGCCATTCTGGACGCCGACAAGGAGGGCTTCCTCCGTTCCGAAACCTCTCTGATCCAGACCGTTGGCCGCGCTGCCCGAAACAGCGAAGGCCATGTCATCATGTATGCCGACAACATTACCGAATCCATGCGCCGCACCATCGAGGAAACCGAACGGCGCCGGAAGCTGCAGATGGCCTACAACGAGGCCCACGGCATCACTCCCACCACCATTCACAAGGCGGTGCGGGACCTGATCGCCATCTCCAAGGCCGCCGATGCCGACGACAAGAAGGGCTTGCAGCGGGATCTCGAATCCATGTCCCACCAGGAGATCGACAAGCTCATCCGCGAGCTCACCAAGAAAATGCGGGCGGCTGCCGCCGAGCTCAATTTCGAGGACGCCGCCATGTACCGCGACAAGATCGAGGAGATTCGGAAGGAAAGGGAGAAGG
>CAZJQX010000101.1:0-5872 GCA_964548305.1 uncultured Lachnospiraceae bacterium | reverse complement strand
TCTATGATTTCCTGGATTGGCATTGTATGCACTTTCTCCTCCTAATTCAAACGCAAACAGTCTTGCAATCACATCCGAAGCTTCATTTCCCTCTTTCTTTCATACATGGCAAAATCCGCACTGGTGCGCCATTTATCGAGGGACATTCTCACCCCATCCTCCTCATAGAGTCTGCAGGCGCCTGCGGCGATGGCAAGACGGAAAGGAGCAGACTCATTGTGCTCCGCAAGAGTCTGCCGAAGCTTTTCGTCATAATATGCTTCACTCTCGGTCATATCCTGAAAAACGGCTGCAAATTCATCGCCTCCGATGCGGAAGCACAGCGCGCGTGGTTCATAGGTCCGGCGAATCGCCTCTGCTGCATCTATAATAAACTGATCTCCGGCCGCATGACCGTACTCGTCATTCACACGCTTCAGATCATTGATATCCATAATCACAAGCGTCGGATTCGTCCCGCTGTCCGCACTTTCCCATACAGATTTAATATAGTTTTCATAGCTTCTTCGGTTTCCGATGCCTGTCATCGGATCAAGCTGGGCCATTCTTTTTTCAAGCTCTGCTTCATGCATCAGCTCTGCGAGATGCTCCCGGTCTTTACGGAACTTCACAAGCACGGACGCCAAAAGCAGAAGAACGAAACCAAGAATACCGATCAGCAGCGCATAACGATAGGAAAATCCCAGACCGAGCCAATGCAGCGCCAGCGTCAGAACAGAAAACAGCGCCAGGTAAGCAATACCCGCATAAGCAAGCAGAATGTCCAGAGACCTCCTGCTTCTAAACAAAGTGCGTGCAGAATCAAGGCCGACAACCACAAGCAGGAATTCAAAAACATACTGATAGCGCCAGGTTCGGTTCAGCTGCAGCACACCCATGTAGCTCAAACCAAGCTGCAGCGCAAGACCGCAGATCAGCACTGCATTCAGCAACCATATGGCTCTTTTATTCTTCTCGACCGTATTAAAGACAAATGCCCCCGCCGGAATCGGCAATGCAATCACCGATGCATAGTTAAGAAAACCGGCCGCTTCCATGGAAATGCCGAAAGCGTTCGGCAGATAGGAATCCGTGATGCCCCAGATTATCGCAAGCAAAAGCAAAAGCACCAGATTCAAAAGGCGAATATCCGATTTCTTCTGAAGCAGCATAACGAAGGAGGTAACAACAAGGGCGATACAAATGCCGCCCATAAGCACAAGTGTAATCAGTGTCGGCAGCTCTGAAAGGAAAATCTCGCTTCTCAGATCGCCATAGTCCCCCGCCTGAATGCTTCGTATATCATAGCGTCCGCTTTCAGAGCCATCCAGAACGATCTTCAGCTCTTGTCCCGCCGCATCCGGAAGCTTAACAAGCTGCAGCCCGGCATATCGAAACTGCCCGGCCAGCGAAGAAACATTCGTGCTGCACAGAAGCTCGTCATCCAGATAAACCCGCATGCCGTAGAATCGAAGATTAAACTGAATCGCTTTTCCGGCGAGCGGCACAGCATCATGAACAAGGGTAACAGACTGTCCTGCCGGTGCCTTCAGTGTGCATGGAAATGAAGCCTCCTCTGTGCTTCCGTCCTCATATATCACAGTCCAGTCCTCATTCAGGCTCACTGCCGTCTCAGACAGAATTCTCTGCTCTGTCTCCGTATATCCGGCGGCACCGGAACCCGTCACATGAAGAACGTGCGCAAAGAAAAGGACCGTCGCAATGGCGCACATAACTGCCGCTATATTAAAAATTTTTCTTGTGCCCTTCGTCATTTAATTCCCCGGATTTTATCTCTATTCATGATTCCATGTTTCTTATATTGCCGACTCAGGTCAGCGTTTTCAGTGTAGTCCTTAATGCTAATGTGCGCAAGCCCCAAAGTCATTTGTCTGCAAAAAAGCAGAAGGCCTTGCTGCACGCAAAGCATTTTTGCGCTCACCGCCGAGCCCGTCAGATACAAAAAAGGAGCGAGCAGAGAAGCCTGACCTCTTCTCCACTCCCTCCTTTTTCGATGGATCCGCTGCGCGAATCCCGGGGGATACTTATCATCATGGGGCTGCCCTCACAGGTCAGCCCCATGGCTTATCCTATCAACAAAACCGGCTTAGTCAAGCAGCCCTGCTGTCTGCATAGCGCTCTTGATCTTGTCCAGAACCGGGCCTTCCTTGGTAGAAAGGTTCGGCAGATACGGCTCGCCGACATTCTGTCCGCGCAGGTTTGCCATATCCTTGGCAGCAACCGGGAAGGATGCGCCGTCCATAGAAAGTCTTACCGGATTCAGCTTGAACTGTGCCTCCAGAGAGCCCTGAAGATCACCGGCTACAAACTTCTGGTAAACGTCACCAATCAGCTCCGGCATGAAGTTGCCGGCTGTGCAGACACCGCCTACGGCGCCTACGCAGAGAGATGCGTACAGGAGTGTATCCTTGCCGCCGAAAACCTTGAAGTTCACATCGCGGTTTCTTCTTACACACTCCTCGGTGAGCGTAATGTCACCGGAGGTATCCTTCATTCCGACAATATTCGGAACCTCGTGTGCCAGTCTGTCCACCATATCGGCGGAAATGCCGTAGCCTACACGGCCCGGATTGTTGTACAGCAGCACCGGTGTCTCCGGGATTGCGTCTGCAATTGTCTTGAAGTGAAGATACAGCTCCTCGCTGGTCGGCTTCAGGAACATCGGCTGCAGGATAGAAACACAAGCTGCGCCGTTGGCCACTGCCATCTTGGCAAGGCGTACGCACTTCTTTGTGTTGATGGCACCGATACCGAAGTAAACCGGTACACGACCTGCTGCCTGATCAACCATGATCCGGAGACCTCTCTCCATCTCATCCTCTTCAACCTGGTAGAACTCACCGTTGGAGCCGAAAGCCAGAATTCCCTGCATGCCGCCGTTGATCACAAAATCAACCTGCTTGCGCATGCCGGCTTCATCGATTTTCTCATTCTCGTCGATGACGGTAATGATCGGAACTACAACGCCCTTGATAAAATCTGTATTCATTACTTCTGATCCTTTACAATAGAAACGCCGGTCATTCTCTCATAGTACTTAACGATGTCATCGTGATCGCAGGAACCCTCGTCGTGGTTCTTCAGCTCCTGCATAACCTCCATCATATGAGCGGTCATCGGAACCGGCATATTGATAGCATGTGCTGCATTCAGAGCGTTTGTCAGATCCTTGATATGCAGATCAATTCTGAAGCCCGGCTTGTAGTTTCCGGAAAGCATCATCGGAGCCTTTGCATCCATAACTGTGGAACCAGCCAGACCGCCTCTGATTGCCTGGTAAACCAGCTCAGGATCTGTGCCGGCCTTCTTAGCAAATGTAAGAGCCTCTGCAACGATACCGATGTTGGCAGCAACAACCATCTGGTTAGCCAGCTTAGCAACGTTTCCGGAACCGATCGGTCCAACGTATACTACAGAACCAGCCATAGCCATCAGCAGATCATAGTAAGCATCGAAGGTCTCCTTCTTACCGCCAACCATTACAGAGATGGTGCCGTCGATAGCCTTGGGCTCGCCGCCGGAAACCGGAGCATCCAGCATATCAACACCGATCTTCTCGAGATCAGCAGCGATCTTCTTGGACTCAACCGGATCGATGGAAGACATATCGATAAGAACAGACTCGCCGTTCTTCATGCCCTCAGCAAGACCATTCTCACCGAATACAGCAGCGCGAACGTTGGGAGAGTTCGGAACCATTGTGATCACAACCGGAGCTGCCTCAGCAACTTCCTTGCCTGACTCTGCAGCCTTTGCACCGCAGGATACCAGATCAGCAACTGCTTCCTTATTGAAATCAAAAACAGTAACCTCGTGACCAGCCTTTACCAGGTTCTTAGCCATCGGGCGACCCATGATACCAAGTCCGACAAATCCTACCTTCATATAAATCCTCACTTTCTGCACATGAAAACTTTGCTTGTCCCGGTCTCTGCCGGGTAGTTATTTTTGTTCTCAGGCCTCTCAACCTGTGCCCATAGCTTATTCTTTTCTGTTCTTCTTCGCTATCCACAAAAGCGACAAAAATGCACTCCTTTTTGTACAATTTTGAGAATTCCCTCATTATGGAACAATTCATTCCATTTCATTTCTATATATTTCATCCAGCAATTAAAAGGGAATCCTTCCCCTACGAATCAGCTCCCGGATTACCAAAAAATCGCCGAGACTTGAGAGGTCCCGGCGATTTCATTCGGTGTAAAGACATCCGTTAAGGGGGTATACGCTGATGCTTCTCACCGTTTAGAGTTTTTCCGAAGAACGGCTAGGGGTACCGGACTCCGGGAGGCCGCCGGCCGCTTTGACACGGGCCGGCGGGAAGGATAATCACAAGATCGGTACATAACCCAATCCGATGCCGCAGATCATAAAGATCGCAAAGATGCCGAGGCACCAGCGGAAAATGTATCCCTGATACTCTGCCAGTGTGATTTCCGTCTGATCCATCAGAAGATAGATGAAGGGAACCAGCGGGCTCAGGAAATGGAAGGCCTGTCCCATCAGGGAAGCCACACCGATCTGCAGGGTAGTGAAGCCGTAAGCCTCCGCCGTCGCAGCCAGAGGCGGCAGCACGCCGAAGTAGAAGGCATCATTGTTCAAAAGATATGTGCCCGGTGCACTGAGAATTGCGATGAAGATCGCGAAGTAGCGCCCCAGAGAGCCGGGAATCATGGTGGTCAGCAGCGTGGCAATGGCATTGGACATACCTGACACATACTCGCCGTCAGCATTGGCAGGGCCGTTCAGGATACCCATCAGAACGCCGGCGCCCAGCACCATCATAACAACGTTGATCATGTCCGGAGCCAGAGAGCTGATGACATTTCTCTGCACCTTTGTGCTGGGATAGTTCACCACCAGCGCGATAGCCACACCCACGCCGAAGAGAATCGCAGAGGATGCGAAGCCAATGATCAGAAGCACAACGATGATGACGGTGAGAATCAGATTGATCCACACCTTATTCGGGTTCTTCCAGGCCTTTTCCTCCTCAGAAAGCTCCACCTTCATCGCTCTTTCTTCTATATTAATAATGCCGAGACGTTTTCTTTCCTTCATGCCCAGGTAAGCGCCCACACCGATGGCATAAATTGCGGAAAGCACCATGCCCGGTACGAGCGGCGGCAGGATCTGGTTGGCATCCAGCTGCATCACGGACATGACACGCGCAGTGGGTCCGCCCCACGGAATCAGGTTCATGATACAGTTTTCCAGAATGATCAGCGTTGCCAGATAGATCTTCCTGATGCCCAGACGGTTGTAGATGGGAATCAGCGCCGTACAGCAGATCATAACAGTGGTGGTGCCGTCACCGTCCAGAGACACGAAGGCGGCCAGAACTGCGGTGCCCACCAGCACCTTCAGCGGATCACCCTTGACCCACTTGACCACACGATCCACCATGGGATCGAACATGCCGGCTGTCAGCATTATGCCGAAATACAGAATCGCAAAGGTCATCATCGCAAAGGTTGACGCCACGCTCTTGATGCCCGCCATAGCGCAGGACAATGTCCCAGCCACGCCATAGCCCGCCAACACGCCGAAGATCATCGGAATGATGATCATAGATGTGAACGGACTCAGTTTTTTCATCATAATCAGTGCCATGAATACCACGACCATGGCAATTCCCAAAAGGGCCATTACAGTTGTTGACATACTCTCCTCCTAAGCAATTCACTTTCCAATCTTCGTGAGACCCACCACGATCAGCGCGATGACGATCATAACCACGAAGAGTCCTGCCATACCCTGCCACATCATATTGAGGGCAAGCATTAAATTTTCACTCATATCTCCTCCTCTCTTTTGTTTTTATCTGAAGAATCCCAGGATAATGCCGCCTGCCACTGCTGATGCGATCTGACCG
>CAZJQX010000100.1:0-5918 GCA_964548305.1 uncultured Lachnospiraceae bacterium | reverse complement strand
TAACCATCAAAGCACCATGATCAGGGTTCCGGCACCGATCAAAACGCACCCGATCAGGGATTTCGCCGTGAACTGCTCATGCAGAAAAACAAAAGCCAGCACCAGTGTAATGATGACGCTGAGCTTATCAATAGGCACCACCTTTGAGGCCTCTCCGATCTGCAGCGCCTTATAATAGCAAAGCCACGATGCCCCTGTTGCCAGCCCGGAAAGAATCAGAAACACCCAGCTTTTCCTGCTGATGTCCGCAATGCCGCTTTGGCTGTGCGTGATGAAAACCATCCCCCATGCCATAACGACCACTACCATTGTGCGAATCGCAGTCCCCAAATTCGAATTTACATTTTCAATCCCCACCTTTGCCAAAATAGAAGTCAGCGCTGCAAATACCGCAGATAAAACAGCAAATAAAGCCCACATATTTTTCAGCCTCCCTTTTCTCTTTCAGCTATTATAGTCCCTGTATGCTCAAAATGATATGCAGAAAAAGCTTACAATAGTCCGCACGTTTCATATATAATAGTCACTTCGGTTTGATGCCGAACATAAAACTCTTTTTGGAAAAGGTGACAGAGATATGGAAAACGAATTGTTCGAAAAAATGCCGGTATCGAAGGCGTATTTTAAGCTGGCGCTTCCGGTTGTGATCGGCATGGTGGTGAGTCTGATTTATAATCTGGCGGACACCTGGTTCATTGCGAGAACCGGCAGCACAGAGCTGGTGGCCGGTGTGTCACTGTGCGCGCCGGTGTTCACCCTGATGGTTGCATTCAGTGATATTTTCGGGCTGGGCGGCAGCAACCTGATCTCCAGAATGCTGGGGCAGAAGGATCAGGAAAATGCAGCCCGCGTGAGTGCCTTCAGTGTCTATGGTGCGATCGGCTTCGGTCTGGTGACTGCGGCTGTCATGCTGCTCCTGCGGACGCCGATTCTGCAGCTTCTTGGGGCTGCAGAGGACACAATGCCTTATGCCGTGTCGTATTATACCTGGCTAGTGATCGGTGCGCCAATCATTATTCTGAATGTGGTGCCGGGAAACCTCCTGCGGACGGAGGGACTGTCGGGAGCAGCCATGCTCTGCACCGTGACCGGTGCCGTATTGAACATTGTGCTGGACCCGATCTTCATTTTCCTACTCGGCATGGGTGCGGGCGGCGCGGCCCTCGCAACGGTGCTCAGCAATCTGATCTCCGACATTCTGCTGCTCTACATGATGAAGAGCAAATCCGCAAACCTGTCGATCAAACCGTCCGACTGCAGGATAAATGCCGAAATGCTCCGCAGCATTTTCTTCATCGGCATTCCGGCCTCCACCACAAACATGATGCAGTCGCTGGCAGTGCTTCTCACCAATCGGTGTCTGGTCGCCTATGGAACGGACAAGGTTGCGGCACTGGGCATTGCCATGAAGGTAAATATGGTCAGCTCTCTGATTCTCGTGGGCTTTGCTTTCGGTATTCAGCCGGCCTTTGGATTCTGCTACGGCGCAAACAACCGGAAGCGGCTGAAGGAATTCGTGGCATTTGACTTCAAGGTTCTGATCTCGCTTGCTGTGATATTCCTGGCCATCGCCTTCCTGTTCTCGAGGCAGATCCTGCACGTGTTCATGAGTGACCCGGCCGTGGTATCCGCCGGCATATCTATTCTGCGATGCCTGATGGTCTCAGCACCGGCAGTAGGTGTGGTACTGGCACTGACCACATTGTTCCAGGCAGAAGGAAAGGCCCTGCCGGCACTGATCCTGGCGATCAGCCGTCAAGGCCTTGTCCTCATCATCTGTCTGTATAGTCTGCGTGCCGTTCTGGGGTATACCGGCGTTCTGATCGCACAACCCGCCGCCGATCTCCTCACCATGGGCATCGGCGCATGGCTTATGCGGAAAGAGAGCAGCCGCAGGTGATCGATATGAGCTTCGCAGAAAATTGACCGGGAATCTCATCTTTGGCTGTTGCGTTAAACGGTTGCGATCAGAAAAACTATCTTTCTGATTGCTCAACAATCTCCCAATGGCCATTAGAGCCTCGGCCAATATAGTGAATATCCTTCATTTCCCTAATACGTCTCTTGATTGTTCTAACACTGCTTCCCAGAATCATCGCCATCTTTTCCGTACTTATTTTATTATTACTCTGAATAAGCTTCCTAATTTGAGACTCCAGTTCCATGCCGTTGCGAGTGCCATTCTGAGTGCCATTCTGAGTGCCATTCTGGGTGCCATTTCGAGAAACATTACAAGGGACACCATAATTCAGATTCGGCATAACAACTGTGAACTGGTACCTATCCGAACGGAACGTCGGTGCTTTTCCATCGTTATAATTTATCTGAGATTCATAGCCATTGATGATTTTACCAAAGCCACTGCCTTTACGTTCCATATACCCAAGCCGATTCAATACATCCGCAAGGATCGGATTTCTTCTAGTCGATGGTACTGTCAGCGGATCTCGTTCCTGAATGATGGAACCATCCGGCATTCCGCCCGGAGAATAAATTTCCATTCGATCGTCATAAATATCTATATGTACCTCGCTGCCATTTACCAGGTAATCACGATGAGCCAACGCATTGATCAAAGCTTCATGATAGCTTCGCTCCACATACTCAGGCAACTCCTCTCTGGAGTTGCCTGTCTTACGCCACATCATGCGGATATTGCGTTTAATGAACGCTTCTCCATTCTCTATCAGCGAAATAACACTTCCGGAATATTCTGCATCATCCAATGCATCGACTGAGCCGCCGCTTTTATTTATCCCGTTCCACCTCGTACAAAACAGGCGGGACCATTGGATTGGACACTCATCTGCAATCAAAGCTCCTGCATTGGTAAGGGCCCCATGCTCGTTTGCAAGACCGAATGACACGAGATCTTTATCATCGAAACTGCTACCCGTCCATTTTTTGTATCTCTCACGAAGCTTCGAAAATGCGTAATCATCTACTTTGTATCCCGACATTCGAGAATCATATGATGTATTTCTTCCGCGCAGTACCAGCCGTTTCAATTCCGTAGCGGTTGCCCTGACACTTTCATTGCCAACCCGAATATATGCTTCCAGCGCACCATCCCCAGAATAGTAATATGGCGTTTCTTCTCCCTTGAATATTTCAAGAATAAGCAGTACCTTACCATCATCCATTTTCCGGAACCGCAGACGGAAGTCAGGAATAGGATCCAGCCTTGTTTTTATTATTTCACTGATTTTTTCTGCATCACTGTCCGGCTCCGCAAGCCCTATCGCCTGTCCATCATCTGCAATGCCGAAAATCAAGATACCGCCCATAGTATTTGCAAATGCACTGACACTTTTGCACCAGCTTTTCGGCTTTTTTACTTCTACAGCCTGCTTTTTATCATATTCCGTTGCTTCGCCGATCAAATTCTCTATATCCATATTACTGTATATCTTCACCTCTGGTTTATTGCCTCTGCGAAGCAGAGGTAAGCGGCAAAGTCACCATATCTCTTACGCATTGCGGGATCGTTCTCAACATCTCCAAGCATCTCGTACCAGGATATGTCTTTCTGATCAGCCTTGCAAAGACGGTACAGCATGTTAAAGCTTGTCAGCAGGCTGTCATGCTTGCCTCTTCTGTCACCGTCGACAAGGGCTCTTTCATGGATGTCCTGCTTCGCCCAGTTGAATCGGATGATCGTATATACCAGAGCCTTGTCCAGCAGCTCCCGGTAAATTTCATCCGCATCTTCATCGCCATCCCCAATGGCAGCAGCCATCCGTCTGTGAATCTCGGCGCACTCATCAAGTGTGAGTGCGTCGTTATTCTTTCTATAGGTATCGTACGTATTCTGCATATGTCTTACTCCTGCTTCAATTCAGCCACTTCCTTCCGGAGCGCCTTAAGTTCCTTCCTCATCTTGAAGAGCTTCACTATACAGCGTATCACGAAAACGATAAGAAGCAGCAGTACAACAACAGCGGCAGCGATCTTGGCAATGGCTGTCATGTTAAATGATCCTGCCGAATCGGAATAGCCAAGATCAGGAAGCTCCTCTATCTCCATATCGGCTTCGTTTTCACAATCGAGATATGCCTTGATCGGGAAGTTGTCGTAATCGTAGTCACAATATCCATCATACTTCTGAAGTGCCGGAATGACATCTGAAAAATCTGTCCATACGCTGTCTTCGCCGACATACAGATAGCTCTCGCCGGAGTTTACAACGCCGACGGAATATGACTTTAGAAGCTGAGCCTCATAGTCAGACTTTGATGCGCCGCGGTTGTTGTAAATCGTCTGTCTGTTTATCTTATCTGTGCCCTCCTTATTCCTGCCTCTGGAGGTGGATACCGCATAATATTCCTGATCATCGCTGTGGATAGTCTGACTCACGACAACGGAATATTTCTGACCCTTTTTGATATGTACCGGCTCGGCAACATTTACCCGGTGATATCCGGCATAATCATAGCTTGCTTCCGCCGTGGCAGCGAGCTCTCCGTCATTCGGCGCAGCGGCATTGTCATCAAGAAGATATACCTCAAACTTCACTGTGGTGTCTTCATTGTTTGTCTCGCAGGACAGAGCCTTCAGCACCTCGTCATACTCGGCGGTGAAGACATTGGCCATACTCATCTGGTCTGTATCTACCCAGCCGGATGTTTCGCAGGTCTGGAGATAGTCATACTGGTCAATGATATATCCGGTCTTCTCATTTTCGGTCGTATCGAAATCGAAGGTCTCCGGAAGTTCAATGCTTTTATCATAATAGGAAAGATAGAAGTAGCCGGTTGCCTGTCCCTTTTCATCCTTGATTCCCCAGGCGAAACCGTTGGGAAACAGTTCGCTGGCGGCGCCCCAGCTGTTCTTGACGATCCATGCACCATCTCCCTCGGGCTGATAGGCGTCTCCGGTGCTGTTCCACTCGTCGTTCGTATGGTCCAGGAAGTCTTCCTTTTTAATGCTGTCGTCCCAGCCAACGATCGTCACCGCATGGTTTGCCTCTGCCTCATCGTATGTGTAATGCGTCCACTTATTGTCCTCAGTGTTCAGATAAACAGGCGGCGCATCAGAGCTAAGCTGATCCGGCATACTGGTATCTGACATAAATGCCACAGAAATCGCCTTGCCATCCATCAGCATCCGCTTCATGTTATCCGTAGCGCTCTGGTCATATCCTACATACTGCTTCGTACCGTCCTCCTGCTCCTCCCGAATCGCCGGAGACGGAAGAACATCCGAGTTGGTCAGCTCGTAGGACTGCACAAATTTGTATTCATCCGGAATGGTCCAGTCATCGTCAGCACTGTAATTCATGTTTAATACACTCAAAGACTCTGTTTTACTGGTTTTTCCGCGGTAGGGAATGAGGTCCTCGTTGACAACACCGACGCCCATTGAAAACACGGAGGTCGCCGCAAACATACAGTTTCCGGTATTCATCTCCTGGGATCCTTCATACTCGTCATACATATGAACGCCCTCGCCGTCCTGGCTGGAGCCGTCCTTCAGGTAGGTATTGACAAAGTATGTCAGCTGATGCTCGGAAAGATCCAGTCCGGTTTCCTCATAGGTCTTTCCCATGCTGGAAAGTATGCTGGTTTCAGCCGCTGCGATCGCACTGAAGCCCCAACAGGTTCCCCACGGGCTCTGATCCTTCACAGGCGTCACAACACCTCTGTCCCGCAGATCGAATTTTTCCGGAAATGCCTCTGTCGACTCGGATACGGGCTCTCTCTTTTTGACATTTCCCTCGTCATTTTCGACAAGATAGGCCGCAATCTCCTCTGCGGTGCCCGGCTTGGCGCTCGTCTTCTCCTGCGAAGCCTCCGTTTCAGCCGTATTGGCGGCTGCGGCATATGAAGCCATCGGACTGGCAATCATGCCGGCAGCCGTGATGCCGGCAGTGAATGTATACAACAGTTTTTTCATACCTTTCCCCTATTATTCAGATG
>CAZJQX010000099.1:0-5957 GCA_964548305.1 uncultured Lachnospiraceae bacterium | reverse complement strand
ACCCCATGGGCGACTAATGCTTCAACTTCTCGAAATCCCGGATCAGCCGCCGGGCGGCGGTGCTGAGGGGGCGGTTCTGGTCGGTGACGAGGCAGAAGAGCCGCTCCGGCAGCTCCTCCTGGATGGGGATCCGCACCACCTCCTGCCGGTTGATGGCGGTTCGCGCCAGCTCCTCCGGATAGAAGCCGATCCCCAGATTGTAGCTCACCATCGGCAGAATCTGGTCCGTTGAAGATGCCTCCAGCTGGGGCTGGAAAGTGAGATGATGATTCATGAAGTATTGCACATAGAGCTCCCGGGTGCCTGTGTCCCGGCCCACGGAGATGATGGGCTGCGTCATGAAGTCCGAGAGCGTGTGCGTTTCCTTCGCATAGTCAAAATAGCGATGCCCGCCGATGGGAATCTCCCGGAAGGCAAAAAGCGGCTGGGAAACCAGTGGCTTCGGAATGTTCAGAGGCGTGGTGACCAAAGCGAAATCCGCGAGACCGCTCTGCAGGGTTTTGATGGCCTGGGGCGAGGAGTGGTTGAAGATGCGGATGGCGATGCCCGGGAAGTTTGCCTTGAAAATGGTCAGCTCCGGCAGCAGCAGAACGCGAAGCGCTGTTTCTGATGCGGCAATGCTGACCTGGCCGCTCTGCAGGTTTACCTCCCGGAGCAGCTCCTCCTCGCCGGCCTTCAGCTGTTCAAAGGCCACCGCCACATGTTCGTAGAGCTTCTGGCCGTTGGGGGTGAGACGAATGCCGCGGTTTCCCCGGATCATGAGCTTACAGCCCAGTTCCGATTCCAGGTTGTTCATACAGCGGGTGATATTCGGCTGGTTGTTGTTCAGCATCTTCGCTGCCTTCGTAAAGCTTCGGTAAGAAGCCACGTAATAGAAAATCCGATAATAATCAAAAGTAACCATAAATTGTCCCCGTTTCCGTCATTTATACATAGAATAGCACAATTCATATAAAAATCATATAGCTATCATATCAAAAATACCGCTTGAATATTGCTGACACCGGAATATAATCTATTTCTGTGAGATATTGTGAAATCTCTCACAATCATTTGAAAAGGAGGAAATAGCATGGATAAGCTCGCTTCGGAATTGCTGGAAGAGCTGAACGTCAAAACGGCCTTTACCATTGGCGGCATTGAAGTGGCCGAGTCAGTGGTCATCACCTGGCTGATCATGGCGGTGCTGACAGCTCTGGCAGTATATCTGGGATCGAATCTGAAGGTGCGGAATCCCGGAAAGCGGCAGCAATGTGCAGAGCTCATAGTGAAATGGCTGGATGGCTTCGCAGAAGGCATGCTGGGAGAGGAAGCAAAGGAGTACAGTACCTACATTTCCACGGTGCTGCTTTTCATCGGCTTCTCCAATGTCATCGGCCTGTTCGGCATTAAGCCGCCGACAAAGGACATGAACGTTACGGTTGCCCTTTCGGTGATGAGCATTCTCTTGATTGAGTATGCCGGCATCAGAAAGAGAGGTGTGGGAGGCTGGCTGAAGAGCTTCGCCCAGCCGGTGGCCATTGTGGCCCCCATCAATGTACTGGAGATCTTTATCCGACCGCTGTCGCTCTGTATGCGACTCTTCGGAAATGTCTTAGGTGCATTTGTGATTATGGAGCTCATCAAGCTCGTGGTTCCGGTAGGTGTACCGGCTATTTTCAGCTTATATTTTGATATCTTTGACGGTCTGATTCAGGCATATGTGTTTGTGTTCCTGACCAGTCTTTTCATTAAAGAAGCCGTTGAAGATTAAGGGTTTTGCCGCAGAGCGGCAGAGAGGAGAATTACTATGACATTAACAGCATTGGGAGCAGGTATTGCAGCATTGGCATGTCTCGGCGCCGGTATCGGTATCGGTGTTGCCACAGGTAAGGCCACAGAGGCCGTAGCAAGACAGCCGGAGGCAGACGGCAAGATCATGCGTATGCTGCTGCTGGGCTGCGCCCTGGCCGAGGCAACTGCTATTTACGGTTTCGTTCTTGGTATCCTGATCATCTTCTTCCTGAAGTAATACAGATGCATTGGTTCAGCAGGAAAGGAAACTGACATGTTACGATTGGATATCAATACTGTTTTCACGATAATCAACCTTTTGATCCTCTTTGTGTTGATTAAGCGCTTTCTCTTCAAGCCGGTGCGGGCAATTCTCGCCCAGCGTGAGGCAGAGATTCAGGCGATTTATCAGCAGGCAGAGGAGAGCAATCAGGCAGCAGAGGCTCTGAAGGCACAGTACAAGGAAAGCATTTCTTCCATCGAGGCGGAGCGTCAGGAGACCCTGGCCAAATCCAAGATGGAGGCTTCGAAGGAGTACGACGAGATCATTCAGAACGCGCACCGGAAGGCTGATAAGATTCTGAAGGAGGCCGAGGAGGAGGCTGCCCGGGAGGCCAGCGTCAAGCAGCATGAGATGCAGGAGCAGATGGCTGTTCTGGTGGCACAGGCTGCTTACAAGATTGCGGCTTCCAAGGACTCCAGTGAAAACGACAGACAGCTTTTCGACAAGTTCCTGAATGATCAGGGAAGCGTTAAAGCGGAGAAGAAGGACTGAGATACATGATTCATAAAGTAGAAGATTACGCCGAGCAGCTGGTGCGTATGCAGACCCCGAAGAATGTCATCGATGAAACCACACGTATCTTCGATGTGCTTCCGGAGACATCCTCCCAGCTTTCGGATCTCTCGGTACCGCTGGAGCAGCGGCACGAGATCATCAACCGCGTATTCCCCAATGAGGTGAGGGATATCCTGAAGGTGCTTTGTGATGACAATGCACTTTCCCTCTGGAAGGAAATTGCGGAGCAGTATTACAAGACAACGGACGCAAAGAACCGCGAGCTTTTCGTGCGGCTTCGTTATGTGACGAAGCCCTCTGAGGAGCAGCTGATCAAGATCCGTAAATTTATTTCAGACCGCTACAAGGCGGATCATTACAGCTTTGAGATGCAGGAGGACCAGAGCCTTGGCGGCGGCTTCATCCTGGAGGTGGGCAACGATCAGTACGACTGGTCCACAAAGGGAAGAAGAGAGCAGTTTATCCAGCAGATTGCGGATACGAAGTCCTCACTCACCAGCGATGCCGACATTATCACCATCCTGCGGGATTCCATTACCAACTTCGACCTGAAGGCCGAGAAGCGGGAAATCGGCTTTGCCATCTCCGTCGGTGACGGAATCGTACAGATGAACGGTCTGGATCATGCCATGTACGGTGAGGTCATTCAGTTTGACAACGGCGTAAAGGGCATGGTGCAGAACATTGCCCGGGATACCGTGGGCGTTATCCTTTTCGATAATGAAGGCGATATCGTAGAAGGCAGCCGCGGCGTCAGAACCGGCAAGCGCGCCGGTATTCCGGTGGGCGACGGCTTCCTGGGAAGAGTGGTTAATGCACTGGGTGAGCCCATTGACGGCGGCGGCAGCATCGTGGCGGATGGCTATCGTGCCATCGAGCAGCCGGCTCCCGGCATCATTGACCGAAAGCCCGTCAGCGAACCCATGCAGACCGGCATTCTGGCCATTGACTCCATGTTCCCTATCGGCCGCGGACAGCGTGAGCTGATTATCGGCGACCGGCAGACCGGAAAAACCTCCATTGCCGTGGACACCATCATTAACCAGAAGGACAAGGGCTGTATCTGTATCTATGTGGCCATCGGCCAGAAGCAGTCTACCGTGGCTTCCCTGGTGGAGAAGCTGAAGAAGCACGGGGCCATGGAATATACCACCGTCATGGCGGCAACTGCCAGCGATGCGGCAACCATTCAGTATATCGCCCCCTATGCGGCAACCTCTCTGGCAGAGTATTTTATGTATAAGGGCAAGGATGTTCTGATCGTCTATGATGATCTGTCGAAGCATGCGGTGGCATATCGTTCCCTGTCGCTGCTGCTGGGACGTTCACCCGGACGTGAAGCCTATCCCGGCGATGTTTTCTATCTTCATTCCCGGCTGCTGGAGCGTTCCTGCCGCCTGAATGATGCGCTGGGCGGCGGTTCCATTACCGCACTGCCGATCATTGAAACGCAGGACGGCGATGTGTCGGCCTATATTCCCACCAACGTTATTTCCATCACGGACGGACAGATCTTCCTGGAGTCCAGTCTCTTCTTCGAGGGACAGCGGCCTGCCGTTAATGTTGGTATTTCCGTATCCCGTGTCGGCGGTGCGGCACAGGCCAAGGCCATGAAGAAGGCCTCCGGTTCTCTGCGTATCGATTTGGCCCAGTATCGCGAGATGGCGGCATTTACACAGTTCTCCTCTGACCTGGACGAGAATACGAAGAACCAGCTGAAGCAGGGCAAGGTACTGATGGAGCTTCTGAAGCAGCCGTTAGGACAGCCTCTGTCTCTTTCTGAGCAGGTTATCACTCTGGTGGCAGCACTCAGCAAGCGTCTTATTGATGTGAATCCCACAGAGGTGAAGGACTTCCAGATGGCGATGCTGCGCTACTTCAGCGAGCGGCATCCGGAAATCGGCAGAAATATAGAGATTTCCCGTATGCTGACGGATGATTCCAGAAAGCAAATTCTGGATGTGGTAGAGGAGTTCAAGCCGATCTATGAGAAGGAGGTAAGTCTTGTCAACAATCAGGGAGCTCAGGGATAGAATCAACAGCATCGACAATACGATGAAGATCACCAATGCCATGTACCTGATTTCCTCCACCAAGCTTCGCAAGGCACGGCAGGATCTGCAGCAGACAGAGCCCTATTTCTACATGCTGCAGTCCATGATCCAGCGAATCAACCGTCATCTGCCGAAGGAATTCAAGCATCCTTATCTGGACAGACGACAGAATCTGAAGGCGTCGGATTGCCGAACCGCCATCATTTGCATCACGGCGGACAAGGGACTGGCAGGTGCCTACAACCATAACGTCCTGAAACAGACGGAGGAAATGCTGAAGCAGCATCCGCAGTCGAAGCTTTTCGTGGTGGGCGAGATGGGACGTGTGTATTTTCATACAAGAAACATTCCGATTGAGGAGCAGTTCCATTATACGGCCCAGAATCCCACACTGCATCGTGCCCGGGTAATCACCGGACGTATGCTGGATCTCTATACCGAGCGAAAAATCGATGAGGTATATATTGTATACACGCGAATGAAGAATTCGCTGGAGATGGAGGCGGAACAGCAGCAGCTGCTGCCGCTGGACAAGGTGCAGGGCAGTGCCTTCACGGAGGTGCCCATGTCCGTCAACATGGAGGATTTCAACATGTTCCCATCTCCCAAGGCAGTTATTGATAATGTAGTTCCGGACTATCTGAACGGCTTTATCTACAGTGCGCTGGTGGAGGCCTTCTGTTCGGAGCAGAATGCCCGCATGACAGCCATGGACGCGGCCAATCGAAACGGCAACGAGCTGAAACAGTCTCTGAAGACGCTCTACAACCGGGAACGGCAGGCCCAGATCACCCAGGAAATCACAGAGGTGGCTGCGGGTGCCCGGGCCCAGAAGGGGGCGTCCTGACAGGAAGGCTTTTTTCGGAAAGGAGAGGATAGATGAAGAACGGAAAAATCGTACAGGTCATGGGACCTGTCGTAGATGTAGAATTTCCGGAGGAGCCGCTTCCCATTCTGAAGACGGCCCTCGAGGTAGATAATCACGGCGTGCACAGCGTGATGGAGGTGGCTCAGCACCTGGGAAACAATACTGTGCGCTGTATCATGCTGACCGCCAGCGAAGGTCTGTCGAGAGGCATGGAGGTGGTGTCGCAGGGACACGGCATCAGTGTGCCGGTGGGCGAGAAGACTCTGGGACGTCTGTTCAATGTTCTCGGTGAGGCCATCGACGGCAAGGAACAGCCGGAGACGGAGGAGAGCTGGGAAATTCACCGGAAACCGCCTGCATTTACCGAGCAGAATCCGGTGCAGGAGGTGCTGGAGACCGGCATCAAGGTCATTGACCTTCTGGCTCCCTATGCCAAGGGCGGCAAGATCGGTCTGTTCGGCGG
>CAZJQX010000098.1:0-5997 GCA_964548305.1 uncultured Lachnospiraceae bacterium | reverse complement strand
TTGCAAGATAAATCAGCAGGATACCCACCGCATACATGACGATTTCCTGCCAGGTTACAGAAAGCAGCCCCTCCCATAAGAAGCTCATACCACTCATACTTTTCCTCCTTAAAAACGTGGTCAACAAGATGTATTTATTTCCAAGCGGAATAGACCGCAGAGAAATCCCCCGGGAAAGTGGTTCTTGCAAATTTTGCGTACGCAAAAAAGCCCATCCGCAGACACATGCATGTCAGGGCAGAAAGGAGCGCAGAAAAGCACCCCTGATCTGCAGAATCGGATCAGGCCAATAGGTAACGAGCGTTATTTAATTGTTCATTCTGAAGCTGGAAATTTTCTCAGTGATATCCTGAGAAGAAGAGATGAAATGAAGACCGTCTCCTGAAAGAGACAGCATGCGTCCTGCACCTTCAATGCAGAAGGCGAACATGAAAAAGCTGAAAAGCACCCGCAGAGCTCTGCCGCCGAGGCGGTTCTGATCACCGCCCACGTTACCGCAGACCAGCTTGACAAAGCTGCTTGTACTGTGGCAGACGCTGAAAATCTGACGATTGTCAGACTCCGGCAGGGCATTCGCGGAGCCGGCCGTCAGCTGCGTCTCGCTGCCGATACGGACGGAATCCGCAGAACCATGCATGCGATCCCCAAAGCAAAACGCCGTCAGCAGAAAAAAAGAGAAAATCAGCAGTACCACAGCCACGGACAGCCGTCTCTGAAAACGCGGCGTTCTGAAACCGATACGCATATTTCTCCTCCTTTCCCCTGCCGGCATGCTTGTCCTTTGACGCCGCAGGTCCTTGCTTTTGCGGACATGATAGTATTCGGTCCTGAAAAAGTCAACATAAAAATACAGCTTTCGGCAGATTTTTGTGTCATATTGCCTTTGAATTTCATAAGCCCCTTTGTCATGTCTTGCGGCAACTTCTGTGTCGTGCTACTGTAAAACATAGAAAATACCGGAAAGGACGAAAAATATGAATACAAGCACTACAGTCCAGGAGGGCGTCAGCATTCAGGATATGATGTTCTGCCGTGACCGGCGGGTACAGCTGCAGGAGCAGCTGCTGCAGAGCCACGGTACGCCTCTCATCTCCTTCTGCATGAACATTCCCGGTCCTGTCAAAACCGATGCGCTGATCCGCCGGGCCTTCGATCAGGGCACCGCAGAAATTGAAAAAGCGCTGTCCGCGCATCCGGACTGGCAGATTCTGGCACGTCATGAAATCCATGAAAAAACCGGAGATGAGCTGATGCTCTCGGTCACTGCCGACGCCCAGGCACTGAAGGATGTCATGAGTCAGATTGAGGAGATCCACCCTTTGGGCCGTCTCTTCGACATTGACATCATCGGCACAGATGGCCGCAAGCTCTCCCGCCCCCGCTACCGGAGCTGTCTCCTCTGCGGCCGCCAGGCCCAGGAATGCGCCAGTTCCCGCCGGCACTCCGCCGCTGAGCTTTTTGCCCGCATTCAGGAAATGCTATCCGACTACTTCAACGTCAAAAACTAATCGCAATATAAGCAATTTGAATTCATGAATTTTTCTTTTCATGCTATGATAATCACAGATATCTGAACTTAATTAACATGGCGGCTCTTGCCGCCCTTCGGAAGGAGATTTACCATGAAGCTTTTATTTGCATCCGATTCCTTTAAGGGAACGCTCACCAGTGACCAGACCATTACGCTGCTCACCAAGGCCGCCAACGAGGTCTTCGGCAGCTGCGACTGCAGCGGCGTGCCGGTGGCAGACGGCGGTGAAGGCACCACAGAGGCCGTGGTGAAGGCAAGAGGCGGCGCCTTCGTAACGGTTCCCGTTCACGGACCCCTGATGGAGAACGTAGAAGCCCAGTACGGCAGACTGTCCGATACCGAGGCCATTCTGGAAATGGCGGCGGCCTCCGGTCTTCCCATGGTGCCCATGGATCAGCGGAATCCTCTGAATACCACCACCTACGGCACCGGCGAGCTGCTGAATGCCATTCTGGATGCGGGCTATACAGAAATCGCCATTGCCATCGGCGGCTCTGCCACCAATGACGGCGGCATGGGCTTCGCCTCCGCCTTGGGCGTTCGCTTCTATGACGCAGACGGCAATGTACTCACCGGCAAGGGCGAGGATTTGGAGAAGGTTTCGCATATCGATATCTCCGGCATGAACCCGAAGCTGGCGAACGCCCACATTACCGTAATGTGCGATGTTACGAATCCGCTCTGCGGACCGGACGGTGCGACCTATACCTTCGGCGCACAGAAGGGCGGCACCCCGGAGATCCTCGACCGTCTGGAGAAGGGCATGCAGAATTACCGTGACGTGATCATCCGTGAATTCGGCATCAACCCGGATGAAACCCAGGGTACCGGTGCTGCCGGCGGACTCGGTGCTGCACTGAAGGTCTTCTTCCATGCGGAAATGAAGTCGGGCATCGAAACCGTGCTGGATCTCATCGATTTTGACCAGCGCCTGGAGGGTGTGGACCTCTGCATCACAGGCGAAGGCCGCACCGACTGGCAGAGCTGCTTCGGCAAGGTTATGCAGGGTGTCGGCGACCGGGCAAAGAAGCACAATGTACCGGTGACTGCCCTCTGCGGATCCCTGGGCCGGGACTATGACAAGATCTATGCCCACGGCATCAACTCCATCATGACCACCGTGGACGGCCCGATGCCGTTGGAGAAGGCCCTCGCTGAGGCTGAGGATCTGTACTACAAGGGTGCTGTCCGGATGTTCCGCTTCGTTCAGGCCGGCATGCAGATTCAGTCACGTTGAATGCTGTATACAAGCTGTTGACAGCTTGCGGTTCACACTTTTTTATGCTATTCTAATCCCCGAATTAAACTTAAGTTTTGAGGGAGTAATTCCACAGGATATGTGCGGTAGTTCCGTCAGTACGGCTTCGGCCCGGACTGCCTAACCAGAATGAGACTCAACACATTTGTCAGCGGCAAAGCCGCAGGTCAGGTGTGCGGAGTCTCTTTTTTGGTAATTGTTTAGCACCACCGAAAAAAGCTATAGATTGAAGAGCTGAGCTTGCTCAGCGAAACATTTTTATGCTTTATTCGGATCCGCACATCGAATGCAGAAGGGAGAAAAGTATGGACGAACACAGAAGGTATTATCTGGAATCACCGGAGGAGGCACTGGCGGAAGCCGAAAGCCGTACGGAGGGTCTCAGCGATGCAGAGGCCGCAGAGCGGCTGCAGAAGTACGGTGAGAACCGTTTGAAGGAAGCGGAGAAAATTTCCAATTTCCAGCGCTTCCTGGAAAGTCTGAAGGACCCGATGCTCATTATGCTGATGATTGCCGCAGCGGTTTCCGCCGTCACCAATTACATCAGCGGTGAGAGCATGGCCGAGGTATTCATCATTATCGTGGTGGTACTGCTGAACGCTATTCTGGGTGTGATCCAGGAAAGCAAGGCCGAGGAAGCCATCGAAGCACTCCAGAGCATGACACAGCCCAGCTGCAAGGTAATCCGCAACGGCGTGAACTGCTCCGTTCCCAGCACCAGCCTGGTGCCCGGTGACATCGTCGTGCTGGAGGCCGGTGATTCTGTTCCGGCAGACGGCCGTCTCCTGACCTCCAATTCACTGAAGCTGGAGGAGGCTGCCCTCACCGGAGAAAGCGTTCCCGTAAACAAGCTCATCGACATTCTGCACCTGAAGGACAACGCCAAGGACATCCCTCTCGGCGACCGGAAGAACATGGTCTACATGGGCTCCACTGTGGTATACGGACGCGGAACTGCCGTCATTACCGAAACCGGTATGCAGACGGAAATGGGCAAGATCGCTACCGCACTGAACGAAACCCAGCAGGAGGAGACACCACTTCAGCAGAAGCTGAATGAGCTGGGCAAGAAACTGTCTTACCTGGTGCTGATCATCTGTCTCTTCATCTTCGTTTTCAACCTCTTCATGGGCGGTGAATTCACTCTGACAGCCGTACTGAACACCTTTATGATCGCCGTTTCCCTGGCCGTTGCGGCAATCCCGGAGGGTCTCGCCACCGTCGTGACCGTAGTGCTTTCCATCGGTGTCACCAAGATGTCCAAGGCAAACGCCGTGATCCGTCGTCTGACAGCCGTTGAGACTCTGGGATGCACACAGGTCATCTGCTCCGACAAGACCGGAACCCTGACCCAGAACCGCATGACCGTGGTACAGAACACCGGCAATACCTCCGAGCTGGCCACTGCCATGGCACTCTGCTCCGATGCCTACCTGAACGAGCAGGGCAAAGCCGAGGGTGAGCCCACCGAGGCAGCTCTGGTGGCCTTCGCGGCCAATGTTGGTCTCCCGAAGCATGAGCTCGAAAAGACACTTCCCCGTGTGGCGGAAGCGCCCTTCGATTCTTCCCGGAAAATGATGTCGACCATTCATTCCCGGAGCGACGGCAGCTTCATCCAGTTCACTAAGGGTGCCCCGGATGTGGTTCTGTCCCGCTGCAGCCATTACCTCGAGGACGGCAAAATGCTGCCCATGACAGAGGAAAAGCGGAAGTCCATTGAGGCTGACAACAAGGGCATGGCCGATCAGGCACTTCGCGTGCTCTGTGCTGCCGAGCGTGTCTATGCCGCTAAGCCCGAAGACATTTCCCCGGAGGCTCTGGAGAAGGAGCTCTGCTATATCGGCCTCACCGGCATGATCGATCCGGTACGTGAGGAAGTGAAGCCCGCCATTGAAGAGTGCCGCCGTGCCGGCATCCGTCCGGTCATGATCACCGGCGACCACAAGGATACAGCAGTGGCCATTGCCAAGCAGCTGGGCATCGTAACGGATGCTTCCCAGGCCATCACCGGCGCCGAGCTGGACAGCCTGTCTGACGAGGCGCTGGACAAGTGCATTTCCAATTATTCCGTTTATGCCCGGGTACAGCCGGAGCATAAGGTACGTATCGTACAGGCCTGGAAGAAGCGGGGCGCCATCACAGCCATGACCGGCGACGGCGTCAATGATGCGCCTTCCATCAAGTCTGCCGATATCGGTATCGGCATGGGCATCACAGGAACCGATGTGACCAAGAATGTTGCTGATATGATTCTTGCGGATGACAACTTCGCCACCATCGTAAATGCCGTGGATGAGGGACGCCGTATTTACGACAACATCCGGAAATCCATCCAGTTCCTCCTCTCCTCTAATATGAGTGAGGTTATGGGTGTGTTCTTCGCCACAATTCTGGGCTTTACACTCCTGGAGCCGGTGCACCTTCTGTTCATCAACCTGATCACTGACTGCTTCCCCGCTCTGGCTCTCGGTATGGAGCAGGGTGAAAGCGACATTATGGACCGCCCGCCCAGAGATTCCAAGGATTCGGTTTTCGCCGGCGGTATGGCCTGGGATATTCTCTATCAGGGCGCGTTGATCACTGCCCTGACACTGATCTCCTACATCATCGGTCACTGCATGGAAATCGGTTACTTCGAGATTCCGAAGGGTGCTTCTCCGGACGGCATGACCATGGCCTTCCTGACCATGAACATGTGTGAGATCTTCCACAGCTTCAACATGCGTTCCGTTCGCGGCAGTGTGTTTAAGCTGAAGTCTCAGAACAAAGTGCTCTGGGCCGCTATGATCGGTGCTCTGGCAATGGTGACTCTGGTACTCGAGGTTCCCTTCATTGCCGACCTCTTCGGCTTCACACCGGTTAGCTGGCCTGAGTACGGCATTGCCCTGGCTCTGGCATTCTGCGTGATCCCGGTGGTAGAGCTGGTCAAGTTTGTACAGCGCTCTATGGCGAAGCACTAAGGAAACGCTGCTTCAACCAGCGCTTCCCTGATAAACAAAACGATCCAATATTCGATTGTTCTCCTATAAAAGAGAGGGCTGTGTGAGATGACACAGCCCTCTCTCTTTGTTATTTTTCTCCCGATTTAATCCTCCAGGTATCGTGACAGAATATTTTCCTGATACCCGGCAAAACCTTCCCGTCGAATCGCCGCAGCCGTCTTCTGCAGCAAAGGGTCCTGCAGCTTATCCAGCATTTTCAGCCGCCT
>CAZJQX010000097.1:3299-6021 GCA_964548305.1 uncultured Lachnospiraceae bacterium | reverse complement strand
TCACCACCTTGCCGTCCTCTACATCGTAGAGTTTGAACATCTCGGTCCGGCCGAAATGCTGAAAAATCTGTCCGTTGTCGTAGTTTACTGAAATTCTCATTGCCGTATCTCCTAACTTCTTATGTATGTTTTTCATCGAGAAGCTTTTCTCGAAAAAGCATCTTTCAATTCAGCTCCATTCCTTCCATATATCCGGCTGATAGCCGAGGGTTGACTGCCTGCCGTTGCGGACCACCGGCGTCTTGATGACCTGGGGATTCTCCAGAACCTTTTGAAGCTTGTCTTCAGCGGCAGTGTATTTGATCAATGCCAGAAGATCTTTGTCCTTACCTTCCCAGTTGATCATATTTTCAAGGCCGCCGTTCACCTGCGCCACAGAGGTGAATTCACCTTTGCTCATGCCTTTTTCCTTCATGTCGATGAATTGGTATTTAATGCCGCGCTCCTTAAAGAAACGCTCGGCCTTCTTCGTATCGTTGCACTTCTTCGTGCCGAAAATCTGTATATTCATGTTTCCTTTATCTCCGCTTACTGTATCTTCGATACAATTCCATCCGGCGTCAGCGTCTGCAGGCACTCCATCGCGTTGTCGTCATTCGAGATAGCTATAGTTTGCCGTTCTTGAAAGCAATTTTGTATTGTTCATATCCATTATAAATCCGTCTTGCTACATCAGCAACGAAAGAGTACATTATTTTCGCCTCCTGCTTCTCCCCTTATTTTTATACGACAAATCATATTTTATTCAGCACGCTTCTGATGGCATAGATCCCGCTCTCTCCACACATCCGTAACACTGCGGGGACTGCGCCGAACGCAATCCCCAAGAAAAACAAATCATTCCGGTTATTCTTAAAGCGCCCATATTTCTTACCCCTTTCTCCATTCGTTTTCTGATGACCGCTGCCTAACTTCGTGATTTTCAATGCGATTGCACTCCATGAATGCGTTCGCAGTCACAGAAAGACAAACCAGCCAACATTTCCCTATCCGCCATAATTCGCCATATCATGATTCACCTCGGCCTGATAGTAATGGCCGATGGTTGCCGGAGCATTGAACAGGGCCGCCAGCATGTACTTCTTGATGTTGCGGACCTTGGACGTGTTCTCCTTCAAACAGTTGATCACATACTCGATATGACCGTAGTCCAGCTTCAGAAACCTCGACCGCACGAGCTCTGCGGGATAAGAATCCCTGGCAATGCAGATCCGCTCCTTCTGCGACAGCACCGTTTCCAGAATCAGCTCATAGATCCCATCCACCACGTCATGCTCCAGCGGGTACTGTTCCAGCAGTGACGGATACTCGATGTTTGCCTTGATCAGCTCCGCATATCCGGCAACATCCGGCAAATGCTTTCGATCCGACGAGCGCGTCTCATCCGCTCTGTCGCCGGCGATCCGATCAGATAGATTATTATTCTCAGTCTTATTCTTTTTATTCTTATTAGGGTCCTCATTGTAAACTTCTAGAGGTTTACATTCGGGACTTCTAGAAGTTTGATTTTGGGACTTCTTGAAGTTTAAAATGTAAACTTCTGAACTGCTCTCATCGCTGCGGGAAGCGAAGTTTCGCACATAAATCAATGCCGGCTTTCCCTGCCCCGCTTTCTTTCTCTCGATCAGGCCGATTCCCTCCTTGACGTCCAGTTCTGCCATTGTTTTGAGCGCTTTGTTCCTGCCGCAGGCCAGCAGTTCCATCACATCCTCGATGGAAAAGTAGATATAGACATGATTTTTCGCGTCTATCCATCCGTTTTTCGCAGATAACGACATGCGGTCGAGCATCAGGCCGTACAAAATCTTGGCATCACTGGAGAGTCCCTTGAAATAAGGATCCGTCACCAGCAGCTTTGGAATCCGGTAAAAGGTGAGCATTTCCGATTCGCTCCCGGTAAAATAGCTGAATTCAATCGCGTTGCTCATGTACTTTCACTCCTTCCTGTACCCGTTCAGAAGTGCAGATTCTGCACTTCTGCTACCTGGATTCCAGAACAAAATTCTTCACGTAAATGCAGTTCGGCTTCCCATTTCCCTGCTTTCTGCGTTCTACCAATCCGGCCTTTTCCAGCTCCGCAAGGCAGTCCTGAACCTTCCTTTTGGAAAGATTTGTATCATCCTGAATCTCATTCACCGGATAGACGATATAAACGTGCCCTTCCTCGTCCAGCCATTGATTCTGCAGCGACATCTTCATGCGATCCAGAAGAACCCCATACAGCACCTTGGCCTGCAGCGAAAGTCCATCAAAATGGCTGTCGGTCAGCATATTCCTGGGAATCTGAACGAAGCTGAACTGATCGGACTGGTTTGCCATCATGTAATCAAACATTTGCCGTCACCTCTGATGCATTTCCAGTTTCCTCGGTCCGTTTTTTCCAATCCTCCAGGAGAGACAGAATGATTTCCTCGCGGCGCCTGCTGGAATAGTTTGCCGGGAAATAGGAATCCAGCTTCTTCTTTGTGAAATGCACCTTGCCGGAATCCTTCACCTCCGGTCTTGCCGCATTCATCAATTGAAAGATGGAATACTGCGTGAGGTTCTCCACGTCCTCGTGGTTCTTAATCGACTGGATCTGCTCCATCGTCAGCAAACCGGTCTGCTTGTAATAGTCAAAGAATACCTTTTGGATTTCTTTGTCGAAATGCGAGAGTTCGACTCCCATCACCATGGTGAATCGTTTCTGATCCACATACTCAAGAATCTCTGGTATCAGTTC
>CAZJQX010000097.1:0-3199 GCA_964548305.1 uncultured Lachnospiraceae bacterium | reverse complement strand
CCCCTGCCTCCGCATCGCATCCATTTTCATTTTCAGCGAAAATGCTCTCTCACTCGGCAGAATTTCCTCCCGCTGCATATTGGCATCCACCATAGCAATCGTGGCTTCATCATTGGTCATGGGCTTAATAATAGCCGGTATCGTCACAAGTCCCGCCAGCTTTGCCGCGTGCATTCTCCTGTGGCCGGAAATCATTTCATAGGTTCCTTCATCGTCCGGACGGACCAGCACCGGAACGAGAACGCCATTGTCCTTAATACTCTGCACAAGATCCGCCATTCTCTCATCGTCAATCACCTTGAAGGGATGATTTTCAAAAGGAAAAATCTGATCAATGCGTATCTCCACGGTTGCATCCTTTGTAATCGGTGCTCCCAGCAGCTCCTCTACCGTTGCAAAATGTACTTTTTCTCTCTTAACAGCCATGACGCAATACCTCCTGTGTCAGCTCCAGATAGGCCGATGCGGCCTTACCATTGGGATCGTAATCATAAATATTCTTCGCTGCCATGCTGGTCTCAGAGGCCCGCACCGACATTGGAATCTCCGTTGTAAAAATCGAAATTGTCTTTCCATAGGCTTCCGTCACTTCGGCGATGATCTCCTTCGCGTACAGCGTCCGGCGATCCACCATGGTAAAGAGAATCCCCTCAATCGACAGATTGCTGTTCAGTCTCCGCTTTACGGTATAAATCGTCCTGATCAGCTGCTGCAGCCCCTTCACCGGAAGATATGCAGCCTGTACCGGAACAAGAACGCTGTCTGCACATGCAAGCGCATTAACCGTCAGAATTCCAAGAGAAGGCATACAATCGATCAAAACATAATCATAATTTTCTTTTATCTGCTCCACATAGGCACGAAGCACCAATTCTCTGCTCATTGCACTGACAAGAGATACCTCTGCAGCGGATAAATCAATGCTCGCCGGCAGAAGATCCAGATTTTCTGCAGCATGCAGGATTCCATATTTAGGATCAATTCTTTGGTCATTTACGATCTGATCAATGACATTGGTTACAGTTTCCGGAAGATTATCCGGCTCTCTGAATCCCAGGCTTAATGTAAGCGAGGCCTGCGGATCAAGGTCGATCATAAGCACTTTCCTTCCCTTTCCAGATAGGCCTGCACCAAGGTTCACAGCAGATGTTGTTTTTCCGACACCGCCCTTTTGATTCGCAATTACAATCACCTTACTCATTGTTTCCATCCTCCGTTTCCCGAGTTAAAAGCTCTCTTAATTTTTTCAGATGCATCATTTGACCATATTGCTGTTCCGGCAACTTCGACGCCTCGGTCTTTGATTTGCTTTGTTCTTTTACCGCTTCCATAATTTCCAGCATGGTTCTGATGGAAGACATCATCTCTTCGCCCATGTTTTCTGCTTTATTAATTCTCTGAAGCTCCGCAAGAATTTCCTCCAGGCTTCTCTTAAATTGATAAAGCATTTGCATATTCCCAATTGCCATAACTTTGTTCTTCAAAACAGCATCAATCAGATAATCCTGCTTGGTTCGGTATCCCAAGAGCCTGTATCGTTTTTCAAGTTCCTCATTTTCTTCAGGAGACAATCTAAAAGCGATTGTTTTGTTTCTCCACCTGTTCTTGTCATCCTTAATCTTTGCTGACATCCATAAATCCCATCCTCTCTCGGTTCAACTGATCCGCCATATCTGTCTGTACTGTAGGAAAGAGATGCGCATAACGATACGTAATCTCCGGCGCTTCATGTCCAACCCTCTCGCCAATCGCCAGGGCCGAAAATCCCATATTGATCAGGAGCGATACATGGCTGTGTCTCAGATCATGAATACGGATTCTTTTTACACCGGAAGCTTTTACGCCACGATCCATTTCATGATGCATGAAGCTCTTGCTGAACAGAAAGATCCGGTCCTTCGGTTTGATGTCATATATATGGCTGAGATAGGACTTTACCTCTGCATTCAGAAATTCCGGCAGATAGATCGTTCTGTTGCTTTTTGGCGTCTTCGGATCCGTAATAACATCCTCACCGCCAAGCCGCTGATAGGACTTGTTGATTCGAAGCGTACTTTCTTCCAAGTTGAAATCCTCCGGAGTTAATGCCAGCAGCTCCCCAAGACGTATACCGCACCAATACAGGATTTCAAAGGCCATGTAAGACTCTTCCTTATCAGCGACGGATTCAACAAATTTTTCATATTCCTGCTGCGTCCAGAAGCTCATTTCTTTAGACTCTGCTTTTCCCATGCTTCCGGCTTTGCGTGCCACATTTGCTCTCAGGCCATACAGATTTACTGCATGATTGAGGATCGCACTCAGCTGGTTATGTATGGTTTTCAGATAGGTCTTTGAATAATGTTCTCCGTGAGAGTCCACTTCTCTCATAATTTCGTTCTGCCAGGCAACGATGTCCGGCGCAGTGATCTCACTAAGCTTCTTATCCTTGAAGTAAGGCAGGATTTTCTTATTGATAATGGCTGTCTTGGTCTTCCAAGTGTTCTCTCTGATCCTCGGCTTCATATCCTCAATATAGGTAGAAACGAAATCTCCGAACGTCATGTCAATATCCTGAGATGCTTTGCGCTGAAAATTCTGCTCCCACTCAATGGCATCCGCTTTTCTTGTAAATCCTCTTTTGGTTTTCTGTTTCTTTTCCCCAGTCCAATCTGTATATCTGGTTCGGACCTCCCACATTCCAGTGGTTTCATTCTTAATAACTGCCATCTCTGATCATCCCCTCTGTAAAAAGTCTTACTGATCGAATCCATAAAAGCATTCTGCAAAGTACTTTGTGCTCACACGGCCGCTGATGGTATAAAAACCTTTCGCCTGCATCTCCTTATTGAGCTGCCGGATAACCTTGTAGGCCTTGCTCATAGAAACGCCTAATACATCGCTAACTTCCTCTGCATTCATAAATCTCTTTTCTTCGTTAAACATCTCTATACCTCCTTAAATTCTTCTGTTTATATGTTCAGTTCATTTCCGAACTGTTTATACGCATTATATTAACCGTTCATTTCTGTACTGTCAACACAATTCAGTAAAAACATTTCATTTCTGTACTGTTGATGATATACTTAACCCATCCTATATAAGAAAGAAGGCCTCTACCTATGGCAAAAGCAGAATCTAAATATGTCCACCCATTAGGTGACAAAATACGTAAATACAGAACTTCCAGAGGATTCACCCAGAAAGAGCTCGGCGAAAA
>CAZJQX010000096.1:0-6248 GCA_964548305.1 uncultured Lachnospiraceae bacterium | reverse complement strand
GGCCGGTAAAGGAGCGGCTGCTGTATTCCTTTGCATTGGGGCAGAGCATAGAGGTGTTGCCGGAGAACTGAAATTGTTTAGCACCCATCGCGCAGTGCGTAGCACTGTGGCGATGTGGTGCTAAACAATTACGTTTTGTGAAGGATAAGACTGGGGTGAGAAAGTCAAATGAAAAAGGAGCAAAGTATGGATATACAGGCGCGATTTCTGGAAAAAGCGGAATACGGACGTACTTGGGAGGTTTTCACCGAAGCCTTCGGGACAGAGGATAAGGCGTTTCTGAACGAGTTCTACGGCGAAATCAAGGCGGACGGCAGCTGCACGGGCACCATCAACTGCAGTGTGGTTGCGGCGATCGAGGCGGACGGCCGCATCGTATCCTCGGCGCAGTTTATACCGGTTCGGGTTTCTCCGAAGAACGGCGGCGAGAGCTATGTTGTTCCCTATATCATGGGCGTATGTACACTGAAGCCCTATCGGCACAGAGGATATATGGACAAGGTGCTGGAGCTTATTTTGGAACGACTGGAGAAAGAAAAGTATCCCTGGTGCTTTCTTGTGCCGGTGGACACAGCAATTTACCGTCATCTCGGCTTTGCCGAGGATTGGCACATCACCGAAGAGGAGCTGAAGCGGATCTACGCGGACGGCGAAGGCTTTGAAACGGCTTCCGCAAAGCGCCTGCAGGGAAATGTCTTTGAGCCGATCGAGGTGATCGGATTCGAATTAGAGGGAAACGCTGATTAAAGCGTTTCCCTCTTCTCTTTCCTGCTGAGATACAGGAAAAAGCATATATTCAGGATGACACCGACGGCAGTGGAAACCGGAGCGGAGAGGCCGATCTTAGTGAGGTTGGTGTTCGGCAGATTGCTCATGTAGTAAGCGAGCGGCAGACGCACCAGCAGGGTCTGGATCAGTCCCTGGGCCATTACCCAGACAGTGTGGTCACTGCCGTTGAAGTAGCCGACCATGCTGAAGAGAATGCCGGTGGCGATGGTCTCCGGCGCGAAGCCCTTCAGGTATTCAAAGCCCTTCTCGATAACCGCCGGCTCTGTGGTGAAGATACCGGAGAGCAGATCGCCCTTCAGAAGCACCAGCGTGAACACCAGACAGCCGATGATGACGCCCACGGAAACACCGGTAAACATCGCATGCTTTGCCCGCTTCCGGTCGCCGGCACCGATGTTCTGTGACACGAAGGAGGCCATGGACTGCATCAGGGAGCTGGGGATCAGCATTGCGAAGTTTACGATCTTGCAGGCCACACCGTAGCCGGAGGAGGCTTCCAGACCCAGGCGGTTGACGAAGGCACAGAGCGCCAGGAAGGACAGCTGCGTCAGGAACTCCTGCAGTGCCAGCGGCAGACCGATCAGCAGGAAGCGGCGGCACTGGTCGTTCAGACGGAAGTCCCGCAGCCGGATGGTGAAGGGCAGATCCTTCTTCAGCAGGATAATGACGGCGCAGACAACGCTGACGGCCTGGGCCGCAACGGTGGCAATCGCAGCACCTGCGGCATCCATATGCAGGCCGGCAACCAGGAACAGATCGCCGAAGACATTAACAATACATGCTACGAGGACGAAGAGAAGCGGAGACTTGCTGTCACCGAGACCACGAAAAACCGCAGCAAGCATGTTATAGGCGACAATGAAGAAAATGCCGCCGCCGCAGATCCGTACATAGCTTGCGGTGAGGTCTACAGCCTCTGTGGGCGCCTGCATCAGCACGGAGATGGGACGTGCGAAAAATACCATCAGGATGAAGAGCAGCACGGAGAGAATGAGAAAAACCACAGTGGCACCACCGATGACATCGGGGATTTTCTTTGGCTTCTGTTCGCCGAGACAGCGGGCGATCAATACGGTGACGCCCATTGCCAGCTGGGTTACCACAAAGGTCACCAGATTCAGTACCTGGCTGCCGGTGGATACGGCAGAGAGACCGGAGGTTGAACCGAAATGGCCGACCACCAAAAGGTCTACAGCACCATAAGCGGCCTGCAGTGCCAGTGCACCCAGAACCGGGAGCATAAACAGAAGCAGCTTCTGCAGAATGCTGCCCTTCGTAAAATCACTTTTTTCACTCGTTGTCAAGAATGTGCCTCCTTTCAGACATGATCACATAGAGCTTCTCGATGGTACGAACCATGCATTTCGCATCCTCTTCCGGAATGGCATCCATATAAGGAAGCATCCGGCTGAAGTATTCCGCATCGAAGAGATGAGACAGCTGACGGCCCTTTTCGGTTACCGTGATATAGGTAATGCGGCCGTCCTCGGCGGAGGTGTGCTTCTCGAGATATCCCTTTTCCGCCATGCTTTTGACCGTTCTGGTCACGCCGGGGCGGGGAAGGGACAAGGCCTCGCTGATGTCGGATACCTTCACCTGTATGCCCTGCTGTGCCAGTGTCTGAATGACCTCCAGATATTGAATGTAGGAGGAGGCGACACCGGCGGGCAGAGCAGGAAGCAGATCCCGCGCACGTTTCGCGAGATAGCAGCTGTCCATCATCTGTTTGATCAGCTCAATCGTCATGTTGAATCCTTTGCTTGTTTGATTACTGTTGATAATTACCGCGGGTAATTATAGGCGGCAGGAGAAGGGATGTCAAGAGCGGAAGAGATCAATTGGCATTGACAGGAGAGGGACGTCACCGTATAATCAAAAGGAATATGCGGATATGGCGGAATTGGCAGACGCGCCAGATTTAGGTTCTGGTGGGCGACCGTGCAGGTTCAAGTCCTGTTATCCGCAGCCGAACAAAAAATCCGAACCTTTTCTCGATAGGAGAAGGGTTCGGATTTTCTTGCGTAAATGCAGTGAAGTCCGCAAAGAAAATCTCCTTCTGTATAGCTGCAGAAGGAGATTTTTTCTGTTTTCTGTGCTATAATAAAAATCTTCTATAAAAAAGGGAGGTGCGAAATGGACGAACTCAGAGAACTGATCAACAAGGCGCTGGAGGCGAGAAGCCATGCCTATACGCCGTATTCTCATTTTAAGGTAGGTGCGGCGCTGCAGGCGAAGAACGGAAAGATCTATCAGGGCTGCAACATTGAAAATGCAGCCTACACGCCGTCTAACTGTGCAGAGCGAACCGCATTCTTCAAGGCCGTGAGCGAGGGTGTGCTGGAGTTTGAGCGCATCGTGATCGTGGGCGGCGCAGAAAACGAAGAAAAGCTGCAGATCTGTGCACCCTGCGGCGTTTGCCGTCAGGTCATGGCGGAGTTCTGCGACCTGGAGGAATTTCGGGTGATCCTGGCAACCTCGCCGGACAGCTATGAGGAGTACCGGCTTCGGGATCTTCTGCCGAAGGCATTTACCCCTTCCAGATTAGGAAAGAAGGGCGGCATGCAGCCGAAGTGAGACGTGCCGCGTGAACTTAAAATACAATAATATGAGGAATATAAGGAGGAAACTACTATGTCAACACCGCATAATGCTGCAAATCCCGGAGATATCGCGAAAACCGTACTGATGCCGGGCGATCCGCTTCGTGCAAAATACATTGCGGAGCAATACCTGGAGAATCCGGTCTGCTTCAATACCGTCCGGAACATGCTGGGCTTTACCGGCACATATAAGGGCAAGCGTGTGTCTGTCATGGGCGGCGGCATGGGCATGCCGTCGGTGGGCATCTACACCCATGAGCTGTTCAATTTCTACGACGTCGACAACATTATCCGTATCGGCTCGGCGGGAAGCATCAACGAGAATGTGACACTGAAGGACGTGGTGATCGCCATGGGCGCCTGCACGGATTCCAATTACATCAGTCAGTTCGAGCTGCCGGGTACATGGGCACCGATCGCGGACTACGGCCTGCTGGAAAAGTCAGTGCAGGCTGCACGTGCGTTGGGTGCGAATGTGAAGGTGGGTAATGTTGTCTCCACCGACATTTTCTACGAGCCGCGGGAGGGTGTGAATGCCAAGTGGGCGAGCATGGGTGCCTACTGCGTCGAGATGGAGGCAGCAGCACTTTATGCCAATGCTGCCGCTGCCAAGAAGCACGGACTCGCCATTCTGACGATTTCCGATGATCTGCTGCGCGGCACCTCCCTCAGTGCGGATGAGCGGCAGGTTGGCTTCCGTCAGATGATGGAGATTGCGCTCGAAACGGCAGAGTAATCGTGTGAAACATGAGGAATTGGCGCCGCCGACATTTTCCTGAGGGATAATGCCGGCGAGCCGGGAGGTGTGTGATGATCAATTATTCAGAGAGCGAGCGAATGTATCATATTGATGTGGCGCCGGGCGAAGTGGGAAGATACGTGATCCTGCCGGGCGATCCGAAGCGCTGCGCGAAAATCGCCGCCTATTTTGATGATGCGAAGCAGGTCGCGGATCACCGGGAGTATGTGACCTATACCGGAAAGCTTCTGGGTGTGCCGGTGAGCGTGACCTCGACTGGCATCGGCGGTCCGTCGGCCTCCATTGCAATAGAGGAGCTGAAGATGTGCGGCGCGGATACCTTTATCCGCGTGGGCACTGCGGGCGGCATGGAGCTGGATGTGGAGTCCGGAGATGTGGTCATCGCCAACGGTGCGATCCGCATGGACGGCACCAGCAAAGAGTATGCACCGCTGGAGTGGCCGGCTGTGGCGGACTTTGAGGTGACCACGGCATTGAAGCAGGCAGCAGAGAAGCTCGGGTTCCGAAATCATGTGGGCGTGGTGCAGTGCAAGGATGCTTTTTACGGGCAGCATAAGCCGGAGGAGCTTCCCAACAGCTATGAGCTTCTGAACAAGTGGGAGGCCTGGAAGCGGCTGGGCTGTAAGGCATCGGAAATGGAGAGTGCAACCCTGTTTACAGTGGCTGCCTATCTTCGGGTGCGCTGCGGCGCGGTGCTCTTCATCATGTCTAACCAGGAGCGTCTGAAGGCCGGTATGTCCAATGTCATCGAGCATGACACAGACAAGGCCATTCGAACAGCGGTGGAAGCCATCAAGATCATGATTCGTCAGGATCAGGAAAGAGCGATGACGAAGGGCTGAGCTGAGAAAGCGGAGAAGAGGAAGTTTAGAGATGAAATATAAGAGAATATTTGCAATCGTGCTGGATTCTCTCGGCATCGGCGGTGCCGGAGATGCAGCGGATTTTAATGATGCCGGTGCCGACACCTGGGGACACATTACCGAGCGGGTACCGAATATGCAGGTGCCGAATCTGCAGAAGCTGGGCATTGCGGATCTGAAGCAGCTAACGGGGATTGTGCCCTCTGGAAAGCCGGCGGCAGTCTGCCTTAAGCTGAATGAAGCCTCCCGGGGCAAGGACACCATGACGGGCCATTGGGAGATGATGGGTTTAAAGACCGTGAAGCCCTTTGTGACCTTTACGGAGCATGGCTTCCCGCCGGAGCTGATTGCGGAATTGGAGGCACGAACCGGACATAAGGTGATCGGCAACAAGGCGGCCTCCGGCACTGCTATCCTGGATGAGCTGGGTGAGGAGCAGATGCGCGACCACAGCATGATCGTGTATACCTCTGCAGACTCTGTGCTGCAGATCGCCGGACATGAGGATCCGCAGTACTTCGGTCTGGACGAGCTGTATCGCTGCTGCGAGATCGCCCGGGAAATCACTATGAAGGACGAATGGAAGGTGGGCCGCGTCATTGCACGCCCCTATGTGGGCGAGAAGGCCGGTGCCTTTAAGAGAACCGCCAACCGGCACGATCTGGCGGTGAAGCCTTTTGATCGTACTGTATTGAATGTCCTGAAGGATGCCGGACTGGATATGATTTCCATCGGAAAGATCAGCGATATCTTTGTGGGCGAGGGTGTCACTGAGGCCATTCATTCTGTCAGCTCCGTTAACGGTATGGAGCAGACCATCGAAGAGGCGGAGAAGCATGATTTCACGGGTCTCTGCTTTGTGAATCTCGTGGATTTCGATGCGCTTTGGGGCCATCGACGGGATCCGGAGGGCTATGCCCATGAAATTGAACGCTTTGATGTGAAGCTCGGCGAGCTGCTGAAGGTGCTGCGAGACGATGATCTTCTGATGCTGACGGCTGACCACGGAAATGATCCCACCTACCGGGGAACGGATCATACCAGGGAGCAGGTGCCACTTCTCATCTATAATAAAAAGCTGCAGGGCGGCATTCTGCCTGAGGAGAACAGCTTCGGCGTTATCGGCGCCACCATTGCGGAAAACTTCGGACTGGAATTGCCGACGCACTGCATTGGCACATCTCTTTTGGGGAAGCTGAGCGGCCAGGAGAAGCCGGAATGAGTGAAGCAGAGACC
>CAZJQX010000095.1:0-6297 GCA_964548305.1 uncultured Lachnospiraceae bacterium | reverse complement strand
CGGTCAGATCGCATCAGCAGTGGCAGGCGGCATTATCCTGGGATTCTTCAGATAAGGAAAGGGAAAAAATATGAGTGAGAATTTGTTGATTGCTCTCAATATGATGTGGCAGGGCATGGCAGGACTTTTTGTGGTCATGATCGTGATTGCCCTGATCGTGGTAGGATTAACGAAGATCGGAAAGTGAAAGGAGTAAGAAATGGCGAATTATGCGAAGCTTCCGGGCTTGACCTGGGATGGAACCATTTATGAAAATGAAGAGATGGGAACGCTGGAGGCGCTGCTTCCCACCGGCGGCTGGCCCACAGCCCATGCGCCGGCCATGACGGAGCTTCCCAACGGCGACCTGCTCTGCTGCTGGTTTGCCGGCACCTATGAGGGCAGTGCGGACGTACATATCATCTGTTCGATTCTGCCGAAGGACGGAAGCGCATGGCTTACGCCGGTGGACATTTCCAATGATCCGACAAGAAGTGAGCAGAATCCGTCCCTTTTCAATGGACCGGACGGTGCTGTCTGGGCAATGTATACGGCACAGCTGGATCGGCAGGAAGGCAAGGACAATATGCAGTATACAGCTGTAGTGCGCTGCCAGAAGAGCACGGACGGCGGCAGAACTTGGGGTGACTATACTACCGTTTTCCCGGAGGAGGGCACCTTCTGCCGGCAGCCCATTCAGGTGCTGTCCAACGGCAGATGGATCTTCGCCAACTGGCTGTGCACGGATTCTGCCGAGGGACTTTCCGGAGATCCCACAGCCTTCCGCATTTCGGATGACGAGGGAAAGACTTGGCGCATGGTGATGATGCCGAAGAGCAACGGTCATGTGCACGCCAATGTCATCGAACTGGAGCCGGGACATCTGGTGGCTTTCATGCGGAACCGTGAGGCCTACCGTATCCACCGCAGTGAATCCTTTGACTGGGGCGAGACCTGGACAGAGCCGGAGGCAACACCGCTGCCCAACAACAATTCCAGCATCAGTGCACTGAAGCTGCAGAGCGGACGCATTGCCATTGCCTGCAACCCCACCTGCACACCCAATCCGCAGCCCGGCAAGGCAGCCTGGCCGGGACTTCGATGCCCGGTTGCTGTGGCCCTGTCAGAGGACGGCGGCAAAACCTTCCCTATGATCCGCTGGATGGAGCGGGGCGAGGGCTTCATGGGCGATGAGAATAAAACCAATAACAAGCAGTATGAGTATCCCTATCTCATGCAGAGCAAAGATGGTATGCTGCATCTGAGCTACGCGGCCCGGACACGTCAGGGTATCAAATACCTGCGTTTCCGTGAGGAGGATGTAATGGGGGCAAAGCGGGAAACCGTGGGCCTGTACAATCCGACAGCGGCTCAGAGCCGATAAATATAAAGGATAAAAGGAGGATTTTGAAAAATGCTGACACAGTACAATCTGAAGATGCCTCATGCGGTTTACGGCGGTGAGAATGCCATGGAAAACATCACTGCCATCATTAAGACCCGGGGGGCGAAGAAGGTGGCAATGTTTACGGATAAGGGCATTGAAAATGCCGGACTCTTTGCTTTGCCGGAGGAGGCAGTGAAGGCTTCCGGAGCAGAGTATTATGTGCTGGATGATCTTCCGGCAGAGCCCAGCTATATGGCAGTACAGAAGCTGGTGGATCAGTTCAAGGCATCCGGTGCAGACCTGATCGTTGCCTGCGGCGGCGGCTCGGTAATGGATGCGGCAAAGCTTGCCAGCATTCTGGTGACCGATGACTACGGCGTGAAAGAGCTTTTGGACAATCCGGGCATGGCACAGAAGTGCGTACCCATCGTGCTGATCCCTACTACAGCGGGTACCGGCGCAGAGGTGACGCCCAATGCCATTGTAGCGGTTCCGGAGAAGGAGCTGAAGGTCGGCATTGTCAATGAGAACATGATTGCGGACTATGTGGTTCTGGATGCCCGCATGATCAAGAATCTGCCGAGAAAGATCGCTGCAGCCACCGGCGTGGATGCTCTGGCGCACTGCATTGAGTGCTTTACCAGCAATAAGGCAAATGCCTTCAGCGATCTGTATGCGCTGGAGGGACTGGATCTTATTCTTAACAACATCGAGAAGGCCTGCGATGATCCGGAGGCAATGACAGAGAAGAACCGCATGCAGATTGCGGCATATTACGGCGGACTGGCCATTACAGCATCCGGCACCACAGCCGTGCATGCCCTGAGCTATCCTCTGGGAGGCAAGTATCATATTGCCCATGGCGTTTCCAATGCCATTTTGCTGGCACCGGTGATGCGCTTCAACAGCGAGCATCCGGCAGTGCGGGAGCGTCTGGCAGTAGCTTATGACAGATGCTGTCATGAAGAGAAGACCTGCAGCACAGAGGCAGAGAAGACTGCATGGATGATCTCCCGTCTGGAGGCTATTGTGAAGCACCTGGAAATCCCTGTCAGCCTGAAGGAGTTCGGTGTTCCGGCAGAAGACATTGACGGATTGGTAGAGGCCGGCATGCAGGTACAGCGGCTTCTGGTGAACAACATGCGGCCGGTGACGGCAGAGGATGCCCGCAAGCTGTATGAGGAAATTATGTAACCTTAATGATGAAAGGAGATAAAAGCAATGAAAACAAGTGAGATCAGAGGCATTATCCCTCCGGTGATTACCCCGATGAACGACGATGCAGAGCAGACCGTGAATCATGAGGCCCTGCGCAATCAGGTGGAGCGTCTGCTGGAGGGCGGCGTGCACGGCATGTTCCCGCTGGGCACTAACGGTGAGGCTTATGCCCTTTCCTTTAAAGAGAAGGAAGAGATCCTTGAGACTGTTATCGACCAGGTGAAGGGACGTGTGCCCGTTTATGCCGGCACAGGCTGCATTACCACAGCTGAGACCATCCGCATGAGCAAGCGTGCAGAGGAGCTGGGTGCAGACGCATTGTCCATCATTACCCCGAGCTTCGCTCTGGCTTCCCAGAAGGAGCTGTATGATCACTATGTGGCTGTGGCAAAGGCCGTGAACATCCCGATCATTCTTTACAACATTCCGCCGCGTACCGGCAACAAGCTGCTTCCGGAGACCGTACAGGCTCTCTGCCGCGATGTAGATGTCATTGTCGGCGCCAAGGATTCCAGCGGCGATATCGAGAACCTGAAGGCCTACATTCGCCTGACCAATGAGCTGGATAAGGACGTGGCTATTCTTGCCGGCAACGATGGTGCTATTCTGACCTGCCTGAAGGAGGGCGGTGCCGGTGGTATCGCTGGACGTGCCAACATCTGGCCGCACACTGTTGCAAGCATCTACAACTGCTTCAAGGCCGGAGATCTGGAGGGCGCACAGGCTGCTCAGGATGCGATTGCTGTTCTGCAGCAGACATTCAAGTTCGGTAATCCCAACACCATCATCAAGACGGCTGTGGCCCTGCAGGGACATCCGGTCGGAAAGTGTCGTGCACCTTTCAATTATGTGCCTGAGGAGGGTCTTGCAGCTATTCGTCAGGTGCTGGCAGAGAACGAAGCCAAGGGAATGAACTAAGGAGGAAATGCCATGAAGAAGCCCATCGTCGGGATTACTATGGGAGATCCGGCCGGTACCGGTCCGGAGATTACGGTGAAGGCTCTGGCAGACCCTGCCCAGTACAGCTACTGCCGTCCTATTGTTGTGGGTGATGCCGGAATCATGGAGCAGGCTGCGAAGCTGGTGGGCCGCGAGGACATCACGATTCATCGTTGCGCCAGCGTTTCCGAGGCCCTGTTCACGCCGGGTACCATTGATGTGCTGCATCTGGATCTGATTCCGGATTTGGCTGCTTTTAAGCTGGCAGAGGTCAGCGTAGAGGGTGGAAATGCAGCTTTCCAGTGTGTGAAGAAGGTCATTGAGCTGGCTATGGCCGGTGAGGTGGATGCTACCTGCACCAATGCGCTGAATAAGGAAGCCATGAACAAGGCACTCGAGTTCTATCATGGCGAGAAATCCGATGGCTATACCCACTTTGACGGACATACAGAGATTTATGCCACCTACACCAAGACAAAGAAGTATACCATGATGCTGGCTTTCCATGATCTGCGTGTGGTTCATGTATCTACGCATGTATCGCTTCGTGAAGCCTGCGACCGTGTGAAGAAGGCCCGGGTGCTGGAGGTAATTGAAATTGCTAACCAGGCTTGCAAGGACATGGGCATAGAGAATCCCCGCATTGCAGTTGCCGGACTGAATCCTCACTGCGGTGAAAACGGACTTTTCGGCCGGGAGGAGATCGAGGAAATCACACCGGCTATCGAAGCGGCTAAGGCTGAGGGTATAACGGGCGTAGTTGGCCCTTGTCCGCCGGACAGCGTGTTCTCTCAGGCTCTTGGCGGATGGTATGACATTGTGGTCTGCATGTATCATGACCAGGGTCATATCCCCCTGAAGACAGTGGGCTTTGTTTATGACCGCGAGAAGCAGGAGTGGAAGGCTGTAGAGGGTGTTAATGTTACACTGGGACTTCCCATTATCCGGGCCAGTGTTGACCACGGCACAGATTTCTACCATGCAGGAAAGGGCAACGGCAACGAGCTGAGTCTGATCAACGCAATCAAGTATGCGGTGAAGATGACCGGCTGCGAGGACGTGGCTGAGTAAGGCACAAAGACATTATAATGAAGAGAAGGCAGCGGATGAAACTCTGCTGCCTTTTTTGCTGTAAATGCAGAGTGAAACTGTGCGAAATATACTATACCGTTGTGCCTCTGTTTCGATTTCTGCTGCACGGACGGTATTGTGCACAACAAGGTTCCGATTTGGAACGATGTATTTGGAAAAATACGAAATATGTTCAAAACCTGAACGGATTAATCACCGCTAACGCAATAAAAATGGTAATGATGCATAATGAAACGGATTAGGGATGAGAAATCGTTGTTGCACGAATGGGGAAAATCTATAATTTTTTCAAGATGAGCCGCACGATTTTGTGCAGGCTGCATACAGATAGGCCGCAAGCAAAATGCGGCGGGGAAAAGGAGGAACTTTTTATGACAACCCCTATGATAATCGCACTGGCGGTTACAGCCTTGATGATCGTATTGATCATGGTAGATAAGCTGCCCTTCGGTGCACCGCCTCTTCTGGCACTGCTTCTTCTGGTAGTCCTGGGCGTTTCAGACATTAAGACAGCATTCGGCGGATTTTCCAATTCCACCATTGTCATGCTGGCATCCTTCATGGCGATCATCGCTGCGCTGCAGAAGACCAGCCTGATCGTGAAGTTCAAGGATATGATCTATGCCATGGCAGACAAGGGCGGATTCAAAGCCTATGTGCTTCTGATCCTTGTGGTAATGCTGGGATGCAGCCTTTTCGGTACCGGCTCCACAGCTTACTATGTGCTGGTAATCGGACTGCTTTCAAACCTTCCGGACAGCAAGAAGCTGCCGCCTTCCAGAGTGCTGATGCCGGCCGGCTTTGCGGCAAATCATCCGCTGCTTCCGTTCAATACAGCACTGCAGTATGGTATCGTTATCGCAGTTCTGGAGAGCGCAGGTGTTGTGGCCAACGTTAACCTGGTGAAGTTCTCTATCGTAAACCTTTGCCTGTCTCTGGGCTTCTTGGCATGGTGCCTTGTGGCATATAAGATTATGCCGGATCATCCTATTGCCGAGTCCAAGAAGGCAGCTGAGCATGCAGGACAGACCGTGAGCATGTCCAAGGATAAGGAGATGGTAACCTATGTCAGCTTCGCAGTGGCTGTAGTAGGTATGATCCTTCAGAGCAAGATCGGTGATGCCGGCTATGCCATCACAGGCCTGGCTGTTGGTGCCCTTCTGGTTTTCGGCGTTATGGATTTCAATGAGATTCGTGATGCCATCAGCGCCCCGATCATCATTATGTCCGCAGGCGTTATCGGTATTGCGGATGTTCTCGGAAACACCGGTCTGACCAATCTGGTTGGTGAGACAGTAGCAACTATGTTGGGCAGCAATGTTAACCCCTTCGTTCTGATTTTTGTATTCTGTATCCTGACCAGTGTACTGGCAACTCTGACCGGCTCCACTATCGGAACAGTATATGTATTTGCACCGATGGCGATCGCAACCTGCGTCAGCCTTGGCCTGGATCCTACAGCGGCAGCGGCTGCTATCGTGGTTTCCGGATGGTGCGGACATTTCCTTCCTATCGATGGTATGCCGGCTATGATCATGGGCGCCGGAGATTACAAGATCGGAGAGTTCTGGAAATTCACAATACCGCAGTACTTTATTCGTCTGCTGGCTCTGACCATCGGCGCTGTGGTAATCTTCCCGATGAAGTAAGGAAACGAAGAATACGTTAGGAGAAGCATTATA
>CAZJQX010000094.1:0-6588 GCA_964548305.1 uncultured Lachnospiraceae bacterium | reverse complement strand
GATGAAGCGCATCATGTTCCGGCAGCTACCTATCAAAAGATCATGAAGCATTTCACGCCAAAGCTATGGCTCGGAATGACCGCCACGCCGGATAAGCGCGATGACCATGTTGAAGGGAGAAATGTCTACGAGCTGTTCCATCATAAAATTGCCTATGAGATTCGATTGCAGCAAGCAATGGAAGAAAATCTCCTCTGCCCATTTCACTACTTCGGCATTACAGATTTATCCATCATTGGTGATCAGGAAAAAGCCAGCCGAGATTTTTCGGCGCTCACCGGTGATGAACGGGTAAGGCATATCATCCAACAGGCAAATTATTATGGATATAGCGGAGACAAGGTAAAAGGTCTGATTTTCTGCAGCAGCATAAAGGAGACCGAAGAATTATCTGCTAAATTCAATGCACAGATTAATCCGGCTACCGGACAGAAATTCAGAACCATTGCACTGAATGGCAGCGCATCGGAGACAGAGAGACAGTCTGCATTTGCTCGTCTTGCTATGAACGAAGATGAAGCTGATGTAGATCGTGAGCCCTTGGATTACATCTTCTCTGTTGAGATTCTGAATGAAGGCGTCGACATTGTTGAGGTGAATCAGGTGATTATGCTTCGTCCGACGCAATCTCCGATTGTATTTATTCAGCAGCTGGGACGAGGGCTCAGAAAAGCTCCCGGAAAGGAGTATGTTGTTATTCTTGATTTTATCGGGAATTATGCGAATAACTTTATGATTCCGATTGCTCTCTCAGGAGATCGAACCTATAACAAGGACAATATCCGAAGATACATTACAGAAGGAGAACGGGTGATTCCGGGGGCATCTACAGTGCACTTCGATGAAATCAGCCGAAAGAAAATTTTTGCATCGGTTGATAATGCGAATTTTAACGACATTAAACTGATCAGAGAAAATTATACGAACCTCAAAAATAAGCTCGGACGCATTCCCAGCCTGCGTGATTTCGATGATTACGGCGAGATGGACGTTGTTCGTATCTTTGACAACAGCAGTCTTGGGTCGTACTACATGTTCTTAAAGAAATATGAGAACGACTACAAGCTTCGATTATCAGATGATGAAGAGAAAGTAATTGAATTTGTTTCCAAAAAGCTGGCGAACGGAAAACGGATTCAGGAGCTGCAGATGCTGAGACGAATATTGGTATATTCACGAAGCTTGGCAAAACAGGGCTTGTTTGCAGCACTTTCAGAAGATTTGAAGGAATACGGAAAAATTGTGAGTCAGGACCAGAGAGAAAATCTTGTAAATGTTCTGACAAATGAATTTTCTGCCGGAGCAAGCAAGAAAACATATGCGCAGTGCGTCTTCATAGAGGAGGAAGGGACAGATTATAAGCCGACGAAAACATTTCTTCAAATGCTCAAAAACGCCGAGTTTTATAATATGCTGCAGGAGCTTGTTGAATTTGGTATCAGCCGATATGAAAGAGATTACAAAAATGCTTATGATCAGACCGATTTGGTCTTATACCAGAAATATACCTATGAAGAGGTATGCAGACTGTTAAATTGGGACAAAAATCTATCCTCTGTCATGAATGGCTATATGCTGGACAAAAAAACAAAAACATATCCGGTATTCATCAATTACGATAAGGCAGAAAATATCAGCGATACGACGAAATACGAAGACCACTTCGTGCCGGGATCTCGGGATCATTTGATCGCCATTTCGAAATCGGGCCGCAGTCTGCAGTCAGAGGATGTGCAGAATTTTCTGAAGGCCAAGGAGCGCGGCATACAGGTGGAACTCTTTGTGAGAAAGAATAAGGATGATAAGATTTCGAAAGAATTCTATTATCTCGGTCACATGACAGCAAGCGGGAATGCAAAGGAATTTACGATGGCCAACACCAATAAGACGGCCGTTGAAATCGAATGGATACTGGATGATCCGATACGAGAGGACATCTACGAGTACATTGTGAATGGATAAGGAGTACTATGAAAACAATACGAGTCGTTGCAGCGGTTATTAAAGCGCTTAACAAGGATGGAGAGCAAATCATTTTCGCCACGCAGCGGGGATACGGCGAATTTAAGGATGGCTGGGAGTTCCCGGGCGGAAAGATCGAACCTGGCGAAACCCATCAGGCGGCAATCAAGCGTGAGATCATGGAAGAACTTGATACGGAAATTGCAGTCGGGAGCTTGATCGATACGATAGAGTATGATTACCCGGAATTTCATCTTTCGATGGATTGCTTCTGGTGTGAAATTGTAAATGGAGATCTGGTGCTGAAGGAGCATGAGGCCGCAAGATGGTTGACGAGAAAGCAGTTGGACGACGTGGACTGGCTGCCGGCTGACAGAACAATCATTGGAAGCATTGCCGCTGCGCTGGATTCAGTATGAAAATTGGCGATGATTGGTCAAGCAATCAAGAGGAGAGAATGCTGTCTTTTATCCGATCTTCGTCAAGGCAAATGCATTTCAGGTCAATGCGGGCTGTACCGGCTGTGGGGGATGTGTAAAAAGATGTCCGATGAACAACATTGAACTGAAGAGCGGAAAGCCCGTGTGGGCTGGGAACTGTACCCATTGCATGGCCTGCATTTGCTACTGCCCGGCGGAGGCGATCGAATACGGGAAGAAGAGCGTTGGCAAGCCGCGGTATTATTTTGAACGTATTGGGAAAATGAAGTAAATTGGAGAAAAAATATGTTGTCATCAATCTCTGGAACAAAGCTGAATGAATATGTGCCGGATTATGTGGTTTTTGATCTGGAAACAACAGGTACATCATCGGCATCGGATGCGGTCATTGAAATTTCTGCGGTTAAGGTGCAGAACGGGCAGGTGGTTGACGAGTTCTCCACGTTGGTGAATCCATGCAGACCGATACCGTACCGGGCAAGTGCAGTCAACGGCATCTATGATGATATGGTAAAGGACAGTCCGGTATTTAAAGATGCATTGAGGAATTTTCTGGATTTTGCCGGGGACATGATTCTTGTCGGGCACAATATCCATTCCTTCGATATGAAGTTTATAAAGAGGGATGCAGAAGCATATTGGGGAAGCACGATCGGCAACGATTATGTTGACACGCTGCAGCTTGCCAGACAGTTTCTGCCGCAATTGGCGCATCATAGGCTAGTGGATCTTGCCGAGTATTATGGGATTTCTGCAGAGGGGGCTCATAGAGCTTTGAATGACTGCAGGATGAATCAGCAAGTGTTTGAGTACCTTGGCAGGGAAATGGCGGGAGCAAAAGCCATCGGCGTAAAGATTTGTCCGCAATGCGGGCAGATTATGAAGAAACGCAAAGGCAGATTCGGGGAATTCTGGGGATGCGCTGGGTATCCGAGCTGCAGATATACAGAAAATGCTTGAGGAGAACCGAATATGGCAGATACACGAAAGAAGGCATCCATGTCTCAGGTACTTTCTGACATCAAGCCGTACATTACAAAAAAATTCATGTCGTCATCATACATCCATGAAAAGGATATTCCTGCTATCTGCCAGTTTCTCCTGTCCAGATACAAAAATGTCACGCTTCAGCAGGGTCTGACGAATGGCAAGCCGGATTTCCGGATTCGAGTGAAGGGACTGTTTATGGCAGAAGAGAAATGCTTTGAGGTCATGGATGGCGGTAAGAGAAAGTCAATGGGTCGTAAGGCAGACGACTTAGTCTGGATCGACCGGCTGGAGGAAATGGATGCGGCATTGGATGATTTTTGATTGATGTCAAACGTGTAGAAAGCAATTTTTACCTATACAGATATATGTGAAAATTAGATAATAAGATTGGAGCGATGAGAACATGACAACAGAAGAATATAAGGCAGCCGCCGTTTTTTGGAAGGCAAAGGAATGTAAGGAAATGCCGGTAGAGAAGCTGAAGCCGGTTGTGGAGGGATTTCTCTGCAGCAGTGCGGTCTGTGCATTGGCGACTGGCACCGGTGACTATGTGCGCTGCACACCGCTGGAATATAGCTTCCATGATGACAAATTCTGGATTTTTACTGAGGGCGGCGAGAAATTCATTGGACTAGAGAAGAACAAGAATGTCAGCCTCGCCGTTTTCGCGCAGAACCCGAACTTCGCTGAACTGAAGAGTGTGCAGATTATGGGCGTGGCGGCACTCATTGAGCCGATGTCGGCGGAATATGTCGCCCATGCTGAGTATAAGAAAATTCCGGTGGCAGCGCTTCAGAAGCTGGCCGATCAGGGGCGACCAATGCATTTGCTTTGCATTGCACCGACAAAAATGGACATTTTGTTTTCGGAGTTCAAGAAACAGGGCTATGACAGCAGACAGGTGCTTGAATACAACACAGAATCATGAAAGCAAATGGGCAAACGCATGGATGAAAAATGAGTCTGCTTTGACAAGACATATTTTACGGAAACGGAGATTGAGATGCAGCTGTTGAATTATGGAAATGTCGGCGCTTCTGCAGTTCTGATTCAGCCGGTGGACGATCACGATCTGACGGAGATGGATGCGGAAATTGTAGAGATCCGGAGACGTGTGAAAACGGACTTTCAGCTGGTTGCCGTGAAGGTGAACAGCTGGAATCAGGATTTGTCGCCGTGGAGGGCACCAGCCGTTTTCGGGAATGAAGACTTCGGCGCCGGCGCGGCAAACATGCTGCAGTTTATCCTGGAGCAATGCAGTGACCGCAGCAAAAACTATTATCTCGGCGGTTATTCATTAGCCGGACTGTTCTCATTGTGGGCGGCATATCAGACAGATCTGTTTGCCGGTATTGCAGCAGCTTCGCCGTCGATTTGGTTCCCGGGATTTCTTCAGTATATGCGGGAGCAAGACATTAGAACAAGATTCGTGTATCTGAGCCTTGGAGATCGCGAGGAGAAAACCCGAAATCCGGTGATGGCAAGGGTCGGTGAATGTATCCGGGAAGGACACGAGCTCCTGACACAGCAGGGTGTCCGGACAACGCTGGAATGGAATCCCGGAAATCATTTCAAGGATGCCGGGATCCGGACGGCAAAGGCATTTGCCTGGGCGATGAATCAATAATGATTGAGCGATAAGGAGAATATGTGAGATGGGCTATTTGATATCTGAAACAACAAAGGAAGAACGAGAAAAAATTGTTGCGGAGTCCTTGGGAAACATTGACGCGAATTGCGATGGCTGTATGGCTGGACTTGCCGAGATGTACCAGGCCTATATTGACGGCAGGAAGGAACTTCGTGACATCAATATGGAATTCAATGCCAGGTATGTTAAGGACGACGACATGCCGGGACGAAACGGATGCAGCTATGTCGGTTAAGGGGATAATGGAAAAATAATGAAATATAGGAAGATAACTGCTGGCGACGATGCAGCAATCGCCAGGATTGTACGCACAAATCTGGAAAATATGCATCTGAATATTCCCGGGACTGCTTATTACGATCCCGGGCTTGACCATCTGAGTGCATATTACAACAGTGTGCCAACGAAACGATGCTATTTCATTGCCTTAAATGACGCAGATCAGGTCATCGGCGGCGTCGGAATAGCGGAATTTAATGGGATAGAAGCTTGTGCCGAACTGCAGAAGCTGTATCTGGATGATTCCGTAAAGGGCAAGGGCTACAGCAAGGACATGGTTTCCCTCGCTGAAAGCTGGGCAAGGGACGCGGGATATCAGCAGTTATATCTCGAAACACACAGCAATCTGAAAATCGCGATGAAGCTGTATGAAAAGATGGGATTTAGGCAAATAGAGAAACCATCATGCGTTGTTCACGGAACAATGGATCACTTCTATCTGAAGAGACTGTAATGATGCTTGGATTGGAGGTTTAAGACATTGGTTAGACAGATTATGCGGGATCCGTTGTTTCTCGCACAGAAATCGGTGGATGCCACAGAGGCGGACCGGCAGGTAGTGACGGATCTTCTGGATACATTAAGAGCAAATTTGGACCGCTGTGTTGGTATGGCGGCGAACATGATCGGTGTGCGGAAGAACATTATTGTTGTCGTTGTCGGACCATTTCAGTTTGCGATGATCAATCCGGTGATAACAAAGAAAAGCGGAGCTTATCAGACAGAGGAAGGCTGCCTTTCTCTGGACGGTGTGCGGCCCTGCACGAGGTATAAGGAGATTGAGGTCGATTACTTGGATCAGAACTTTAAGAAGCAGCATGGCAAGTACACCGGTTGGACGGCGCAGATCATTCAGCACGAAGTGGATCACTGCAGAGGAATTGTGATATGAAGCCGAGAACTGCGAAAGGGTGGAACTCTGTGAAATGCTGGCGATCCTCAGTGATCGGAACCGGATCATGCAGAAGGCGCTGGAGATCGGAAATGCCAGGTAAAATGAGATGACGCGCTATGGATTTCCGGGGAGTAAAATTATACGTTGACTGTCATTAATTTAGTGGCTACAATTAAACAAGCATTCGCAAGAATGAGATGACGCGGAGCCAAGTGAAAAAGCATACCTGTATCATTGAAAAATGGAAATATAATTTAAGGAGATGTGGATATGGGAAGCTATTTGAATCCGGGAAGTGAACGATTCCGCACAAGCTTACGTTCACAGATCTATGTAGATAAGTCACTGTTGATCAGAGAGATCAATAAACT
>CAZJQX010000093.1:0-6947 GCA_964548305.1 uncultured Lachnospiraceae bacterium | reverse complement strand
AATCCTATCAGAAAAAATATCCTTATGCGGCTGATATCAGCTATGAAGATGTTATGGAGAGCACAAAGGGCTTGTGGCTTAAAATGCAGCACGCATTAAAGAGCTATGATACAGAAAATGAGTTATAAACTGAGGGCAGCCAAACAAGCTGTTCGTTACATAGCCCGATTTTTGGTTTTTCACCGAATGTCGGGCTATTTTTGTTTCGCATAACTCTGAGCATAAGTCCACATTTTCGAATGCGACTTATACTGGGACTTATGCCTCCGCGATGGCCTTCTGCAGGGTATTCAGCACCCGTTTTTTATCGGCACTCCAAAGGGGAGCCAGGAGCAGGCGCTTCGGGCCGTCGCCCGTGATGCGGTGCACCACGGTTTCTGCGGGCAGCAGTTTCAGGCACTTCACGACGAGCCGGGTATATTCCTCCAGGGTGAGGATCGGAAAGGGCTTTGCCATGTATTCCGCGGCGAGCCTTGTGCCCTGCAGAACGTGGAGCAGCTGCAGCTTGATGCCATCTAATGTGGGCGTCAGCGCAGAGAGATAGCGGACTGTCGCCAACATTTTCTCCTCATCCTCCCCGGGAAGGCCTAGGATTACATGCACCACGACCATGAGCCCGGCCGCCTTCAGGCGTCGGTAGCAGTCTTCGAAAACCGGGAGCGGGTAACCGCGGTTGATGCGAGTGGCCGTTTCCTCGTGAATGGTCTGCAGTCCCAGCTCCACATAGACCGGCTTTTCACGGTTCAGCTCTGTCAAAATCTCCAGCATCCTTGGGGTAATGCAGTCGGGCCGGGTGCCGATGGACAGGGCCACGATTTCCGGTGGCGCTATGGCCTCCCGAAACAGGGCGCCGAGCGTTTCCTCCGGACCGTAGGTATTGGTATAAGACTGAAAATAGGCAATGTAGCGGTGCTGCGACTCCTTTTCGGCCTTCGGCAGTTTGGCTTCCACCCGCTTCTTTGCAATTTCCAGCTGCTCTCGAATGGGCAGGAGAGGGGCTGCGAAGTCACCGGAGCCGCCTTCTGAGCAGAAGCTGCAGCCGCCGTAGGAGAGGCGGCCGTCACGGTTCGGACAAGAACAGCCGGACTGCAGAGAAAGCTTATAGACCTTGCCGCCGAAGCGGCGCTTCAGATCCTCGGATAAACTGAGATAATGCATGGATTTTCCTTGATGATAAAATTGTGATAACATTTTAACGTCCATAGTATCCCATGGAACGCAGGCAGTGTTTGTTGATATATTCAGCTGATCACCGGCAGCAGCCGCTGGTGTCGGAGCTCATAGACATTATCCGACAGACGTTCGTCGGGCGCAACTTCATTTTCATTGATTTCATGCACCATATTACGAAGTGTTTCGATATCGCCGCAGACGGATCGGGGCACTGCCAGCACCTCGTGAATGGAGGAGGGCAGAATCAGGAAATCCTCGGTCTGCAGGCGCTTTGCGATTTGCTTACCAATGCCGGGATAGAGGATGGTGCCGGCGCCGTAGAAGTTGCTTGGATTTGTGATCACAAGCAATGTGGGCTGTTCAGATGACGCATCGGGAAGTCCGAGCCGGGCTTCCATGGTGTCGATCACTGCGGGATGCAGACGCTGCGTATTTTCCCGCGCCAGCTGAAGCAGCTCCCGCGCACTGAGGCCGAGTTCAGCCAGAAGCGTATTGCTGACCGGCAGAATGCGGCTGTAGCCGGGCTCATGCTGCAGATCGAACTGGAAGAGGAGACAGAGATCCCCCATCAGAACGGCAGGGCGTTCCTCCAGCAAGGCAGAGGCCTGCTCGTGATTCAAAAGCCGGAAGGTAATGCGGTCCAGAAGCTGCTGCGGATTCAGTCGGGCAGTCTCTGCGGTAGTGGTAATGTTGTTTTTCATGGGGGAACTCCTTTGATTTGCGGACGCAACTGTTTATCACCGCATTGCATTGCTGAGCATGCTCAACTCCACATTTATGGATTTTCTTGGCAGTGCTAAACAATTGCAAATGGTGGTAAATCGTCCTGAACGGATTCGAAAAAATGTGGGATTCGGCAGCAGAATATGAATGTGACGGTTGCTGCCCCTGCGCAGTGTCCGAGGAAACGGGTGAAAGAAAAGCGCAGGATTGTGATGCCTTAAGCCTACACATATCCTGCGCAAAAATCAAATGAAAAATAATAAAATTATTCTAAAATGACAGCAGCTTACTTCTTTTTACGAACGGAGAAGCCGAACTTTCCGAGCGCCTCGCCCAGTGCATAATACTCTCCGTGGGAATACGCCAGAAGATCCACATCCTCCATATGGAAGGCACCCTTTTCGTCAATGTATTTCTCATCCACTTGTACGGCAACCACCTCAGCCAGGAAGAGATCGTGACTTCCCAGCGGCAGAACCTGCGTCACCTTGCATTCGATGGACACCGGCGCCTCGGCAATCGTGGGTGCGGAAACGACACTGGCCTGCCCCTCGTGGAGTCCCATGTCCTTCCACTTATCCGTTTTGCTGCCGCTGGTACAGCCGCAGTAGTCCAGGGCCTTCGCCAGTGCCCGGTTCGGCAGATTGATGACAAATTCGCCGCTCTCCACCAGCATCGGGTAGGACGCCCGCTCCTTCCGCACGGAGATATAGGCCATGGGCGGATCGGAACAGATGGTGCCGGTCCAGGCGATGGTGATAATGTTGGCGCTTCCGTCTTTACCGCGGCAGCTCACCATAACGGCAGGCACCGGATAAACGAAATTTCCGGGCTTCGGAAATGTGATCTTCGACATGAAAAGTCTCCTTTCTGCGAATATTTCATTGCATTTTCTGCGCTGAAATTATATGATATTAGTCGTGCAGTACAAAGCACAGTATACAACACATCGCAGGTATAGTACATCGGTAGTATGCAAGCTTCCCAAGCTTGAGAGACGGGTTCGATTCCCGCTACCTGCTTTAAATCAGCACCACCAGAAAAGGACGCCAATTGGAGAACGGAGTTTACTCCGGGAAACAATTGGCGTCCTTTTCTGGTGGCGGACAAGGCGCGAAGCGCCTCTGATCCGCTGCATCACGCATTGCGAAGCAATGCAGTGATGCAGTGCTGATTTAAAGCAGAGTTAGAGGCGAAGCCTCTCTAGACCGCCACATCGTGCACTGCCTTACCCCTCCCCTCGATAATTCCGGATAAAGCTGATAAACCTTGACGTCGCTTCATTAATATACACGCCCTTCTTCCACACCAGCCCGATATTCGAGGTGATCGCCGGCGTAATGGGAATCCGCACAATATCCGGATCCTCAATCGGAATGGAGCTGTAGAAGAACGCACCGCCCAGCCCTTCCCGGACGAAGCTCAGAATCGTATAGAGCTGACTGGAGTACATGAGAATGTTGGGCTGCTGCCGCAGAGACTGGTAACGTGAAATCACCGTCCGGTTCTGCACCGAGTCCGAGCTGAAAAGCAGCAGCGGCGTGTCGCCGATATCCGCGATCGAGAGCGTTTCATGCCCCGCCAGCGGGTGATCTTTCGAAACACAGAACACGTAACTGTCCTCCAGCATGACGTGGAAGTTGAATTTGTCTACATTATAAAAGTCCAGATTTGCGATGGCTACGTCCAGCTCCTCGGATTCCACCAGACTGCAGGCCCGCACCGAGCCGTAGCTCAGCAGCTGCAGAGGAATGTTGTGCTTCGCCTGAAATTCAGTCATGAGATGCGGAAAGAATACCGTGCTCAGCATGGGCGGAATCCCCAGCTTCAGAGGCCGGCGGCTGCTGGCAAGAGAAGAAAACTCCGCCTGGAAGTCCTGGCAGCTGTTCAGGATCTGCTCCGCCTTCTGGTAGAAGGCCTCCCCCTCCGGTGTCAGACTGATCTGATTCTTCCCGTGGTTGAACAGACGAAGATGAAATTCATTCTCCAGATTCCTGAGTGCCACGGAAATGGTAGGCTGCGATACAAAGAGCTCATCCGCGGCCCTTGTGATGCTGTGGTAGCGGCAGACCGCGCAGAAATACTCCAGCTGATTAAGTGTCATGATATTGAATCTCCCTATGATCTCCTGACCTTCCATAGGTCCTTTTACTTAAATGTCTTCTTATTTATCATACTCGAATCGTCCTCATTACGCCATATTCCCGCAGTAATTGATACTGTATACAATTTATGCAATTTGCTGAAAAAGCTGCACAAAAAGCCGCACAAATTTTGCACAGCATAAATTTTGCCTATACTGGACTTGATACAGACAAATGTACTTTGAAAAATGCCGGATATATACTGAGACCATCAAAAGGAAACGCGACAATGCGGCCGCGAGAAAAGCGATTCCGGGATGACAAAACGCCCGTCAGATAGATACAGTCGGGCGGAGGAAATTCAGGAGGAAAGTATGAGTCCAGCTTTAATAACATTATTGTTTCTCGCATTTGCGATCATCATGTTCGTGACGGAAAAGATTCCTTTGGGACTGACATCCATGATCATCTGCATCGGCCTTGTGGTCACAAAGGTGCTCGATGTCAAAACCGCTTTTTCAGGCTTTATTGATTCCAACGTTATTCTTTTTGTGGCGATGTTCATCGTCGGCGGTGCCCTTTTCGAGACCGGTATGGCAAATGAAATCGGCGGCATCGTAACGAAGTTTGCGAAGACCGAGCGGCAGCTTATTGTGGCCATCATGGTGATCGTAGGCCTGATGAGCGGCGTGCTCTCCAACACGGGAACCGCAGCTATTCTGATCCCGGTTGTGGTCGGTATCGCAGCGAAGTCCGGCTACAAGAGATCCCGTCTCCTGATGCCGCTGGTATTTGCGGCAGCCATGGGCGGAAACCTCTCCCTGATCGGCGCACCCGGCAATATGATTGCCCAGAGTACCCTGCAGCAGGCAGAACTCGGCAGCTTCGGCTTCTTCGAGTATGCCATCGTAGGTCTTCCGATTCTGGTTTGCGGCATTCTCTTCTATGCCACCATCGGCTTCAAGCTTCTGCCGAGCCATGATGTTAATGATGAAGATTCGGCATACGACACTGTACAGGACTTCTCACAGGTTCCCCAGTGGAAGAAGACATTATCCCTCGTGATCCTGGTGCTGACCCTTCTTGCCATGATCTTCGAGGACAAGATCGGCATCAAGCTCTGCATCTCCGGCTGCATCGGCGCCATTGCCCTGATCCTGACCGGTGTTATCTCTGAGAAGAACGCACTGAAGTCCATCGACCTCAAGACCATCTTCCTCTTCGGCGGCACCCTGTCACTGGCATCCGCACTGAAGGAGACCGGTGCCGGCGAACTCATCGCAGACAAGGTTATCGGTATGCTGGGCGCAAACCCTTCACCGTATGTACTGACATTTGTTGTATTCATCATCTGCTGCGTACTGACAAACTTCATGTCCAACACAGCAACCACTGCACTGATGGCGCCGATCTGTCTCTCTATCGCAGAGGGAATGGGTGCTGACCCGAGAGCAGTTCTGATGGCCTGCGTCATCGGCGGCTCCTGCGCTTATGCAACACCGATCGGTATGCCGGCAAACACCATGGTATTCGGTATCGGCGGCTACAAGTTCAACGATTACGTGAAGTCGGGACTTCCGCTCATCGTGATCGCCACCATCGTCAGCATGATCATTCTTCCGATCGCCTTCCCGTTCTTCCCGGCAGGCTGAGGAAAGTGAGATACAGTTTTAATGTAACTATCGGCAAACACTTAATCACTACTTATTTAAAGGAGAAAACACATGTCTAATGAAGCACAGGTTCAGAAGATGACCGACATTATCTCAAAGTTCGTAGGTTTCACAGCGAAGAAGCTGCCGGACGACGTAATTGCAAAGCTCGATGAGCTGCGTCAGAAGGAAGACAGCCCCATGGCAAAGGTAATCTACGATACCATGTTCCGCAACCAGGAGCTGGCTGTGAAGCTGAACCGTCCGTCCTGCCAGGATACCGGCGTACTGCAGTTCTGGGTAAAGTGCGGCACCAAGTTCCCGCTTATCGATGATCTGGAGGCTCTGCTGAAGGAAGCTGTTGTGAAGTCCACCTTTGAGACTCCGCTCCGTCACAACTCCGTTGAGACCTTCGACGAGTACAACACCGGCAAGAACGTCGGCAAGGGAACCCCGACCGTATGGTGGGACATCGTTCCGAACTCCGACAAGTGCGAGATCTACACCTACATGGCAGGCGGCGGATGCACCCTTCCGGGTAATGCTACCGTTCTCATGCCGGGTGAGGGCTACGAGGGTGTGACGAAGTTCGTTTTGGATCGTATGACCAGCTACGGCCTGAATGCCTGCCCGCCTCTTCTGGTTGGCGTAGGCGTGGCTACCTCTGTTGAGACCGCAGCACTTCTGTCCAAGAAGGCCCTGATGCGCCCGATCGGCTCCCACAACGAGAACGAGAGAGCTGCCAAGATGGAGAAGCTGCTGGAGGACGGCATCAATGCCATCGGTCTCGGACCTCAGGGTATGGGCGGCAAGTACTCCGTTATGGGCGTAAACATTGAGAACACAGCACGTCACCCGTCCGCTATCGGTGTTGCGGTTAATGTTGGCTGCTGGAGCCACAGAAGAGGCCACATCGTATTCGATAAGGATCTGAACTGGACAGTTGATACACATACAGGTTTTGAGGCGTAAATTCTCAGGAGAGAAGGAGAGGAGATAAAAATGGTAGAATTCAAAGACGGCAAGAAGATTCTGGTTACACCGGTTTCTAAGGAAGATCTGGCAGACATCAAGATCGGCGACATCATTTACCTGTCCGGCAGCCTCACAACCTGCCGTGACGTAGCACACCGCCGTGTCGTAGAAGAGGGCAGAGAGATCCCCGTGGATGTACGGAACAATGCCATCCTCCACGCAGGCCCGATCATTCGTCCGCTGGAGAACGACAAGTTCGAGATGGTGTCCGTAGGTCCGACCACCTCCATGAGAATGGAGAAGTTCGAGTATGAGTTCGTGCAGACCACCGGCGTTCGTG
>CAZJQX010000092.1:0-7155 GCA_964548305.1 uncultured Lachnospiraceae bacterium | reverse complement strand
TTAAAGAATCTTCAGGGTCTGTGTATTATTCGATCTTTGATTTTCAAGGTTCTTTGTGCGCCGCTCGTTTGAAGCAGCTTGCTTAATATAGCACTCTGTAAAAGAAGTGTCAAGCAATTTTCAAGAATTTTTTTGACAAATTTTTTACCCGATGATACCGGTGAAAATCCGTACCAGAAGGTTCGCTTCCTTCAGATAACAGAGCCAGCTTCCTTCCCTGCTGAACTGCTCCGCTATGCAGGCGGTGAGCGCATTATCCGGCAGAATTGCTGCCAGAATCAGCAGTACCCAGACATAAAAAACAGCCTCTACCAAGCCCAGGGCAGCGCCGCTGAGACGGTTCATGAGACTCAGACCCGGCAGGCGCATAATAAGATCCAGTATGTAGAATACAATCCGCACCACCAGGTTCACCAGCACCAGCAGCACCAGAAAGCAGAGTGCAGTCATGATGAGCCCTGTCAGCTGCTCCGAAAGATAGGTGCTGAGATGGTCAAGGCCCAGAAGGCGATACAGGTTGTCCACCTGCACTGCTGCCGTATCCGTTCCCACAGACAATCCGGTATCCGCAGCACCGGGTACTGCAGACATCGCACTTTCTGCGAAGATCGCTGACACCCGTTTCTGTACCATGGCCCGGAGCGTCGCATTGCCCTGCATCCAGGCAAGAACATAGGGATGCAGGATCTTTGTCAGTACGGCGGACAGCAGCATGGAAACCAGGGACACCGACATGCGGATCAATCCCTTCTTATAGCCGCAAAGCAGCATCAGCAGCATAAATGCCGCCACCACAAGCTGCAGCCAGTTCAGTTTTGCATAGTTTAAGATAGATGCGAAATCACTCATGCATTCAGAAAATTCTCCTCTCGCAGAATCAGCTTGCCTTCCTTATCGTACTTGGGATGGAACATGCCTGTCAGCTTCCGCCCCAATGAAGGCTTCTCTGCCAGATCTGCAGCCTCCTCAATGAGCTGTTCCGCATTCTCCCGGGTCAGAGGCACACCGTCCTCCTCCATCATTTCCACGCGCTCGTAAAGGGCCATAACGGCCTTTCCGGGCAGTACACAGTCGATGCGGTGGGCATAGGCCTGAGCATAATTGGCAAAGGCATCCACATCCAAACGAATGCCGCCGAGAACGGACTGCTTTTCTTCAGAGGGTGCCGCCGCTTCTTCAGCTGTATCGGTCTCACTGTTTTCCGCCGCATCGACAGGATTTTCTGCCCGTGCCGGCATTTTCTCAGCTTCCTCTTCCATCGGCTGCTCCGGCTCTTCATAGTCCGTCTCAGCTGCCGTCTGTACTGCAGGCTGTACATCGTAGGGTCTTGCAGGTCTTTTCTCAGAAACAGGTGTTTCCCTTTTTACAGACTCTGCCGGCTCAGAATATACCGGTTTTGCCGGAGCCGCAGGTGCACTCTCCTGCTCCAGGTCCACATCCTCGATTTCGTCCTTCTTTTCAACATCGGAAACCAGATCAAAGGCCTTGATGAAGAGGGGACGGTCCTCTGCCATACGGTCAAAGCGGTCCACGGTATCCACCAGCACCACGGAAGCGGAATCCTTGGGATGCTCAATGTATTCGGAAAGCTCATCCACGACAGAATAGGTCAGAGAACCCGCATGCTCGATAATGAGGTCCTTCCCGGCAATCTTGTCCACAAAGGCCGCAAAGCCGTGCTCATTCAGCTTCTCCGCATTGGTCTTGGCCACCTTATAATTAACGCCGTATTTCTCATGGAAATACTTGATCTCATCCTTGGCGATGCGGAAGCCGTCCTCCGTTGTCTTCGCCTCAATGATCATATGGTAGGTATCAAATTTCGGCGCCGGTGTCTCCTCTGTCTCGCTGACTTCTTCAAAAATATCATCAGCCGCATTTTCTGTCGGAGCTGCTGCCTCAACACTCTCTTCAGCAGACTCAGCTGCATAGGCAGCCTCCGCCGGCATCTCCGGTGCGAAGACATTGTCCTCAGCTGCAGTCATGTCAGCACTTTCCTCCGCTGGAACAAACACTTCTGCCTCCGGCTCTGTGGTAACTGCCGATGCATCTGTACTGTCTGTCGAACGGGTAAGAATCGCCTGCTGCTCCGCACTCAGGGTCTGAAACTGCTGCTTCAGCTCCAGCGCCCGCTGCACATAGTCGCCGATGCCGAACATCAGTATGATTTTGTCGCAAACCTGCACGGCTGCCGCCGGATTTCCTGCCTCGGCATAGAGCCGGGCCAGCTCATAAAGCCACTTCTCATCCAGCTCTGTGGAAGTATACATCTCCAGTGCACCAGCCAGCTGCTCCGCCTTAGCGCCCTTGGCCCGCAGGATCAGGAAGCGCAGAAGATACTGCTGGTCATCATCCGGGCTCACGTCGCAGAATTCGTTGTAGAATTCCTGCGCCGCAGAAATGTCCCCTGCCTTCAGAGAAAGCTCACTGAGCCGGAAGAGGAAACGTTTCCCCACCGGTGCCCGCTCAAAGGCCAGCATCAGAATATCCTTGGCCTCCTCATATTCACCGTTCCGGTCATAGATATCAGCAATGGACGACAGGAGGTTTGCATTCCGCACCCGCCGCCAGTCAATGGTATCTGCAATCTGCATGGCGGTGCCGTAGTCCCCCTCCTCCACGAGCCGGGAGATCTGCTCCGCCTTGATATTAAACTCATACTTATCCATTGGATTTATCCCTTCTTTACTTTTGCGGCTCAGAGCTCTACCCGGCCATCCAGGGCCCGCAGCAGCGTCACCGAATCAATGTTTTCAATATCGCCTCCCACCGGCACACCGGAAGCAATGCGGCTCACCCGCACCCCCAGGGGCTTGATGAGCTTGGTGAGATAGGTGGCAGTGGTTTCTCCCTCGAGAGAAGAGTTAGTGGCGATGATCACCTCATCCACCTCGCCCTGCAGCCGCTGCATCAGCTCCTTCATCCGAAGGTCATCCGGGCCGATGCCCAGCATAGGGGAAATGGCGCCGTGGAGCACATGATAAACGCCCTCATACTTTCCGGTACGTTCATAGGCACTCATGTCCCTGGTGTTTTCCACCACCATGATCTGCCGGTGATTCCGTTCCGGCGAAGCGCAGATGGGGCAAAGCTCCTCATCTGTCAGCGTACAGCAGCACTTGCAGTAGCGCACGTTGCTGCGAGCCTGCAGAATGGCGGAGGACAGCGCCTCTGCCTGTTCCTGCGGCGCATGAATGATGTGAAAGGCGAGCCTCTGGGCACTCTTGGGTCCCACCCCCGGCAGCCGCGACAGCTCTGTCACCAGCCGCGCAATGTCCTTTGAAAAATATTCCATGATTTAAAAGCCCAGACCCATACCGCCGGTGAGCTTTCCCATCTCATTCTGAGAATCTGTCTCCATATCTGAGAGGGCCTGGTTGGCTGCTGCCAGAATCATATCCTCCAGAGTCTCCACATCCTCCGGATCCACCGCTGCCGGATCCAGCTCCACCTTGGTTACCTTTTTCTCACCCGAAACCGTTACCTTTACGGCACCGCCGCCGGCCTGTCCGAGATACTCCTTCTTTGCCAGCTCCTCCTGGGTCTCTGTCACCTTCCGCTGCATCTTCTGATACTGCTTCATCAGGTTATTCATGTTCATGCCGGGCATGCCGCCCTGAAAACCGCCATATCTTGCCATGCTTTCCTCCTTAGCTCTCTTCCGGTGCATCCATATCCACCGTCTCTACCTGAAAATTTATTTTCTTTAAATCCTCATCCGCTACATATATGGTATTTTTTCCCTCGTCCTTCTCCGAGTAGACCGCTTGGAAGCTGATGTCCCTGCTGTATTTCTCGGCCACGAGCTGATGCAGCTCATCCAGAGTGCGCGCATCAGAAATAGTATTATATCCCGCTTTGCTCTTTGTCGCAATTGTCATTCCGCTATTTTCCCGGTTGGGATAGACCCAGGAATTCAGTACGGCTGTCCGCACCAAACCGTTGGAAAGCTGTGATGCCAGAGATTTCCACTCCTTTTTGAGAAGCTGCAGCTCCTCATATTGGGCCTTCGGCAGCTTCACGGTCTGTTCCCGGGCTGCCAGGGCGACGACATTTGCCTCCTCTGCTGTCTCCTGGGATAATGTCTTCGAGCCGGTTGCAGGAACCACGCCTGAAGCCATCCTGCGCTCCAGCTCCGCGAGCCGGGCATTTACCCCCTCCGGCGTCACATCCGTCTCGGGATAAGCAAGGCGCAGCAGTGTGGTTTCCAGAAGAACCCGCTTCTGCATGGAAAACTTCATCTGGTTGCCGAGCTCCGACAGAATCCGGACATATCGAAGCAGCTCATCCATGGACAGGCGTTCACTGTCCTCACGAAGGCGCTTCAGATTTTCCCGGGACATATCCACAATGCCGTCCAGCTTATCCACCTTCTTCGCCATGAGCATATTTCGGATATAGAAGAGGAAATCCGCGGCAAACTGGGACATTTCCCGGCCCTGCTCTGCCATGCTGCGGATGAGCTCCAGCATTTTCCGGATATCCTGAGATGACAGAGCGCGGATCAGTTCAGAAAAAACCGAAGTATCCACAGCCCCCAGTATGTCCAGCGCATCCTCATATTCGATGCGTCGGTCGAACTGAAAAGCTGCGCACTGGTCCAGCAGGCTCACAGAATCTCGCATGGAGCCGTCGCCCACCCGCGCAATATACTGCAGTGCTTCCTCGCTTGCGTCAATGCCTTCTGCCGCAGCTATTTCCTGCAGCCGCGCCGCAATCACCGGGGTCTCGATGCGGCGGAAGTCATAGCGCTGGCAGCGGGACAGGATGGTGATCGGCAGCTTATTCGGCTCAGTAGTGGCCAGAATAAAAATTACATAGCTGGGCGGTTCCTCCAGGGTCTTCAGAAAGGCATTGAAGGCACTGGTACTGAGCATATGCACCTCATCAATGATATAGACCCGGTAACGGCCCTCCACCGGCGGATATTCCACCTGCGAGCGGATCTGCCGGATGTCATCCACACCATTGTTGGACGCCGCGTCCATTTCCACCACATTCATGCTGGATTCCTTCAGAATACTCTGACAGGAGGCACATTCATTGCAGGGATTGCCGTCCACGGGATGCTCGCAGTTCACTGCCCGGGCCAGGATCTTTGCCACCGATGTTTTTCCGGTGCCTCGGGTACCTGTGAAGAGATAGGCATGCCCGATACGGCCGGTTTTAATCTGATTTTTCAGAGACTCGATAATGGCCTCCTGGCCCTTGATCTCATCAAAGGTCCGAGACCGCCATTTTCTGTATAATGCTGTATAGCTCAAGTTTTCTTTCTCCGCCTTATTCAACATACGACGAACGCAGTGCTGCGTCCGCTGCTTATGCAACAAGAGGGGCCGGGCAAGCCGGTCCCTCTTACTGCTATCCTTTTTCTTTATTTCTCATCGCCGAAGGAAATGCCCACCATTCTGGCCTCCCGAACAATGCTGGACTGGGGATCCACAGTCTTCAGCTTGCCCGCAATCTCTGACAGGGGCACAGCCGTGATCTCGTTGTTCTTAAGTGCCACCATGTTGCCGAAGCGGCCTTCCTGAATGAGCTTCGCTGCCTCTGTACCGATGCGTGTGGCAAAAACACGGTCATAAGGCACCGGCTGTCCGCCTCTCTGGGTATGTCCCGGCACCGTCACACGAACCTCAGAGCCGGTCTTCTGCTGAATCTGGTCTGCCAGCTTATAGGCCACAGACGGATAGTTCTTCAGATCCTCCGCCAGCTTCTTCTTCAGTTCCTTCTTGCCAAGCTTGGCCTCTTCCTGAGAAATCGCTCCCTCCGCGATGGCCACGATGGAAAAGCGTGAGCCGTTCGTATGCCGCTCTGCAATCTTTTTACATACAGAATCCACATTATAGGGAATCTCCGGCAGGAGGATAATGTCGGCGCCGCCGGCAAGTCCGGCGTACAGTGTGAGAAGGCCTACCTTATGTCCCATGATCTCCACGATAAACACACGTCCATGGGAAGCCGCTGTGGTATGAATGCAGTCAATGGCGTTGGTGGCCACCTGTACGGCAGAATAGAAGCCGAAGGTCATATCTGTGCCCCAGAGGTCATTATCGATGGTCTTCGGACAGCCGATGACATTGAGTCCTTCCTCAGAAAGAAGATTTGCGGTCTTCAGAGAACCATTGCCGCCCAGCACAACGAGGCAATCCAGCCGCAGCTTCCGATAGGTATGCTTCATGGCCTCTACCTTATCCAGTCCATTCTCGTCCGGTTCCCGAATCAGCTTAAAGGGTGTTCTGCTGGTGCCGAGGATGGTGCCACCCAGCGTCAGGATGCCGGAGAAATCCCGCTTCTCCATCTTCCGGTACTCATCATAGATCAGCCCCCTGTAGCCATCCAGAAATCCATAGATCTCAAGGTTATCATACATGCCGTATAAAGTCTTGGCCACGCCCCGCATGGTGGCGTTCAAGGCCTGACAATCGCCTCCGCTTGTCAAGAAACCAACTCTCATAACTGTCCTTTCCGGGGTGCCCCCTATCCGCTTCATTTACCTTTAGGATTATACTGTCTCGAAGAGTAGGCGTCCAGTCCAACAGATAAGAATTTGTCTCAGGAAAAAGCTTTGATACGCTCGTCACTGAATCATTCGACTTATAACAAAAAAGCCTTACTTATAAAAGTAAGACTTTTCATGCTTGCGGGAGAAGGATTTGAACCAACGACCTTCGGGTTATGAGCCCGACGAGCTACCAGACTGCTCCATCCCGCGATAATATATTCTATTTTCATAGAAATGGGGCCTACAGGGCTCGAACCTGTGACCCTCTGCTTGTAAGGCAGATGCTCTCCCAGCTGAGCTAAGACCCCAAATGGATGGGGGTGGATTCGAACCACCGAAGTCATTGACAGCAGATTTACAGTCTGTCCCCTTTGGCCACTCGGGAACCCATCCATAATTTGTTTTTCTGGGATTTGAAATTTAAACCTTGCTTCAAACGAAGTTTGAAGCAACGACCCGGATCGGGATCGAACCGACGACCTCCGCCGTGACAGGGCGGCGCTCTAACCATCTGAGCCACCGGGCCAAATTACCTTGTGCAAACTACATACTGCAATATAATGGAATTCTTCGAAATTGTCAACATCTTGTTCACAAATCACTAAACCAGCTAAACCAAACCTTATTGGATAAGCCCTCGACCGATTAGT